>DASUAN010000172.1:0-2228 GCA_035763765.1 Candidatus Deferrimicrobiaceae bacterium | reverse complement strand
TCTCATGGTCTGCAACAACTGCGGGCAGGCGTTCCCGAGCGTCAAGGTGAACGAGAGGAGGGGCGGGTGCAACCCCGCGCCCCTGGCGCGGACGGTGGAAGGGGAGTACCTGGTGATCAAGAAGAGCGACCTTGCGGCGGGGGGACCCTACTTCATCCGCAAGCGCGGGTAGAGGAAGGAGAAGGGGACCGGGCGATGGACCTGAAAAAACTTGCCTGGAAGAATCTTCACCGAAGGAAGACACGAGCCGTCTTCACCGGCCTCGGGATCTTCTTGGGGATCGGGACTTTCGTCGCCCTCGTATCGCTCACCTCCCAGATGGAGGGGGCGGTGCAGGACAAGCTCGACCGGTACGGCGCGAATATCCTCATCCTTCCGCGAACGGAGCAGTTTTCCCTCGGGTTCGGAAACATCGCTCTCGGGGGGACCGAGGTCGCCCATGCGACCCTCCGAGTCAAGGACAAGAAGGCGATCGAATCGATCCCCCACAGGGACCGGCTCCGGTCCGTGGTTCCCTATTTTTTGACCGCGGTGGCGACCTCGGGGAAAGAGGTCGTGTGGATGGGCCTCCCGGCGGAGGAGATCCCGACCGCTCGCCCCTGGTGGAAGGTGTTCGGGTCCCCGATCGACGGGAAGGAGGAGGTCCTCCTGGGCTCCGAGGTCGCCGCATCCCTCGACAAGGGGCCGGGGGGGACGGTGACCGCTTTCGGGAGGACCTACCGGGTCGCCGGGGTCCTGCGCCCGACCGGAGAGAAGGAGGACGGCATGGTGGTCGCCGACATCGCGGCCGTCCAGGCCCTTGGGAGGAAGCCGAACGCGGTTTCCTACTTCGAGGTTGCGGCGCTGTGCAAGGATTGCCCGGTGGAGGACATCGTGGCGCAACTCTCTGGCGCCCTGCCCGGGGCTCGGGTTTCGGCGATCCGCCAGGTGGTGGAAAGCCGGCGGGAGGCGGTCGAACAGTTTCGGAAGCTGGGCCTGGGAGTCTCCGCCGTGGTGCTGGCCATCGGGGGGCTCATGGTTTTCGTGACCGTGATGGGGAGCGTCCAGGAGCGGACCCGGGAGATCGGGGTGCTCCGTGCGGTCGGATTCCGGCGGCGGGCGATCCTCTCCCTTCTTTTCTGGGAAACGGGGTGGATCTCCTTCCTTGCCTCGGGGATGGGAGCGGCCGCGGGAGGAGCCGTATCGTTGCTCGTGGCACCCCACTTCGGTGTGGAAACCCCCGGGATACCGCCTGTTCCGCTATTCGGCGGGATGTTGCTGGGAATGACCCTGGGGCTGCTGGGCGCCGTTCCCCCGGCGCGGAAAGCGGCGGCCCTCTCGCCGATGGAAGCGATAAGGGCTCTGTAAAGGAGAAACCATGGGAACCTTCATCCATCTCGATGATGTTTCGATGATCTACCGGGGGAACGGCACGCGGACCGCCGCACTGCAGGGCGTGTCGCTTCGGTTCGATGCGGGGGAATACGTGGTGGTCACCGGGGAGTCCGGGTCGGGGAAGAGCACGCTCCTTGCCATCCTCGGCGGCTTCCAGGCCCCCACGTCCGGCACCGTTGCGATCCGGGGGGTTCCCCTCGCTGCCCTGTCCCAGGACCGGCTCGCCGATTTCCGGAGAGAGACGATCGGGTTCGTCTTCCAGGCATACCACCTCCTTCCGTATCTTTCGGCCCGGGAAAACGTCATGGTGCCGATGTCCCCTCTTCCGGTCCGGGCGAAGGAAAAGGCGGCACGAGCCGCCGCGCTCCTCGCCTCGGTGGGCCTTGCGGGAAAAGAGGAGCGGCTCCCCTCGCAGCTGTCGGGCGGGGAGAACCAGCGGGTGGCGATCGCCCGGGCGCTCGTCCATGATCCTTCCGTTCTTCTCGCCGACGAGCCGACCGGGAACCTCGACTCGACGACCGGAGAGCAGATCTTCGACCTGTTCTCCGAGCTGCACCGCCTCGGGAAAACCGTGATCATGGTGACCCACAACGAGAGGAATCTGACGCGCGCGACCCGGGCGGTTCGGCTCCGGGACGGTCACGTCGCGGAGGACCGGCGCCTTTCTCCCCTCGTTCCCGACGAGGGAACCCGGACTCCCGGCGGGTGATGCGTTTGCGGATGGGAGGAAGGAGGAAGAGATGGAGACCGGATCGGGAAAAACCACGGAACGGGAGTTTTCCTGGGAGGATTCCCCGGGGGAGGGAGGGGATCCGAAGGAATTTGCGGGGGGGTCTTCCCCCTCCTGGCGCGCG
>DASUAN010000171.1:0-5996 GCA_035763765.1 Candidatus Deferrimicrobiaceae bacterium | reverse complement strand
GCTTCTTGTGGCGGTGGATCGCCGCGTCCGTCCGCTCCGCCGTCTCTCCCTTTCCGAGGAGCGCACCGGACAATTCCCCGTATCCCTTCGCCTTCCGCACGTCGAGATAGAGGTATCCTCCCTCCCCGTACGTCGCCCCCCTCCGCTCGAGTTCCTCCGCGATCCCGATCATCTCCCGGACATGGGCCGACGCGCGGGGGTAGACATCGGCGGGAAGGAAGTTCATCCTGCGGCAATCCCGGAAATACGCCTCGGTGAAGAACTCCGCGATCTCCCGTCCCGTCTTGCCCGCGGCCCGGGCGGCCGCGATGACCTTGTCCTCCGCGCGCTCGAGCTGCTCCTGGTGCATGTGTCCCATATCCGTGATGTTCAGGACGGAAAACGGGGTGAGGCCGGCGAACCGGACGGTCCGGAGGAGCAGGTCCGTGAGCAGGTAGGTGCGCAAGTTTCCGATGTGGACAAAACGGTACACGGTGGGACCGCACGTGTAGATTCCCACCCGGTCGGCCCGGAGAGGGGTGAGGCGGACCTTCTCCCGGGAAACGGTGTCGTAGAGGGAAAGCATCGGGGGACTTACATCTCCTGATAGACCTCCCGGTCGATCTCTTCCAGAAGGAGCTTGACGTGCTTCTTCTCCTCGTCCGCGAGGAAGAGAAACATCTCCCGGATCGAAGGTTCCTTGGCCGCCTTCGCAAATTCCGAGTAGTCCCGTACGGCGGCCTTCTCCCGCTCCAGCGCCATCCGGATCACGTCGATGGGGTTCGTGGTCTTCTTCATTCCTGCCTCCGGAACGGACGATTGCCCCGCGGGGCTCTTACCAGCCTTTCAGGTATGCTTCGATCTTGGCGAGGTGGATCCTCTCCTCGGCCTCGAGGTCGGAGAGAAGGTTCCGGGTATTCCTGTCCTCGACCACCTCCGCGGCCTTGCGGTAGAACTCAATGGCGTGGGATTCGGCCTTTTTCGCGACGGAAAGCCCCTTTCGTACCGCATCGGGCCCCTCGGCGCCCCCCGCCTCGACCCCCTCCTCCCAGGCGAGCCGGTCCAGGTCGATCATGTGCGGCAGGTACTTTTCCTCCCATTCCGCCTCGAACGCCGGAATTCCGTGGATCGCGGAGAGCTTGCGGATGTGTCCCTCCTCCTCCCGCCCGAGGAAGTCGAACAGCTCTCCCGCCGGGGTGTCGCCCTGCCGGCGGGCCAGCCGCTCGTAAAACGTCTTCGCCTGTTTCTCGTGGGCGAGGGCGATCTGCAAAATCTCGATTTCGTTCAGGTCGAGCATGGCGACCCCCGCCTCTCCATCAGAGGGGATGCTTCTTCGCGTAGTCGTCGAGCGCGGCCTTCACCGCCTCCTCGGCCATGACCGAGCAATGGATCTTGACCGCCGGGAGACCGTCGAGGGCGTCGGCGACATGCTGGTTCGTGATCGCGCGCGCCTCCTCGACCGTCTTTCCCTTGATCATCTCCGTCAGCATGGAGCTCGAGGCGATGGCCGCTCCGCACCCGAAGGTACGGAACTTCGCGTCCACGATCGTCCCCCCCTGGACCTTGAGGTAGAGCCGCATCATGTCCCCGCAGGCCGGATTCCCGACCTCGCCGACGGCGCTCGCGTCCTCGATCTCGCCGACGTTTCTCGGGTTCATGAAGTGGTCCATCACCTTCGCGCTGTACGGTCCGCTCGCCATGGCCCCTTATCCTCCCCGGAGAATCTTCTTCTGGTAGTCCAGATAGGTGGGTGACATCTCCCACAACCGCCTGACGATCCCCGGCAGGACGGAAAGGACGTGGTCCACCTCCGACTCCGTGTTTCCCTTCCCCATGCTGAAGGTGATCGACCCCGTGCAGATGTCGGACGGAACCCCGATCGCACGGAGAACATGGGAGGCAACCAGGTCTTCCTCGTCCCGGCCTTTCAGGTTCGAGCTGCAGGCCGATCCGGAGGCCGCCATGACGCCGTTTAGGTTCAGAAACAGAAGGAGCGACTCCCCCTCCGCGTACTCGACCCAGAAGCTGACGTGGCCCGGGAGCCGGTCCGTCGGGTGGCCGGTGAAATGGAGGTGCTCCACCGAGGAGGAGATGCCGTCGCGCAGCCGCTTCTCCAGCCCGCGGAGCCTCGTTTCCCAATCGCCCATTTCCCGGGACGCGATCTCCGCCGCCGCCCCCATCCCCACGATCCCGGGAACGTTCTCCGTCCCGGCGCGGAAGCCCATCTCCTGGAATCCTCCGTCGATCTGGGAAGCGAGCCGGACTCCCTCCCGCACCGCGAGGGCCCCGGTTCCCTTGGGACCGTAGAAATGGTGCGCCGACAGGGTGACCAGATCCGCCCCCACCGCCCATCCGTCGAGCGGGATGTGGCCCGCCGACGCCGCCGCGTCCGTGTGGAAGAGGACCTCCCGCTCCTTCGCAATCCGGCCGATCTCCGCGACGGGCTGGAGGGTCCCGATCTCCGCGTTGGCCTGCATTACCGAGACGAGGAGGGTGTCGGGACGGATGGCCCGCCGCACGTCGTCCGGGTCCACTTTTCCGTCTCCGTCGGTCTTTACGGTCGTCACCTCGTACCCGCGGTTGCGGAGAGGGAGCAGGGCGTTCAGGACGGAGAAGTGCTCCACCTCGGAGACCACCAGGTGCTTCCCCTTTTTCCCGGAGCCTTCCGCCGCGCCCTTGATCGCCAGGTTGTTCGCCTCCGTCGCTCCGGAGGTGAAGACGATCTCCTGCGGTTTCGCGCCGACGAGCCGTGCGACCTCCGCCCGGGCGTCGTCCACCGCCCTCACCGCCTGCTGCCCCAGGTCGTGGATGTGGGACGAAGGATTTCCGTACCGCTCGGTGAGGTACGGCATCATCGCCTCGAGCACGCGCGGGTCGAGGGGCGTCGTCGAGATATGGTCGAAGAAGATCGGCGCCAACGGCGATCCCTCCTACTCCTTCACCTGGAACTCGGTCATCTTGTCCCGAATGAGCTTGATGTGATTCTTCTCCTCATCCGCGAGGAACTGGAACATCGCCCGGATCGACGGATCCTCCATCTCCTCCGAGGCCCTCTTGTACTCCATGAAATTGTCCATCTCGTGCTTCAGGGCCAGGCGAAGCACCTCTTCCATCGTCCATTCCGCCATCGGGTTCCTCCCCGTCGGATATCGGTGATCTTCCCGGATCGCACGGCCCGCCCCCCGGCGGTCTTGCCGATCCCCACTGTTCGATTAGAAGAGCAGGCTTTTCGTTTCCTCTTTATACTCCTACAATAGCATGTTGCACAACCCGTTAATGCCTGCCCCTCGGCTCCGTCCGGAGCGTAACGGGGGGGCGCCGCGTTCCCGTGGAGGTTCCCCGATGAGCAAGACCCCCTTTGTTTTCACCGGAGTTTTGGCGCTGGTGCTTGCAGGCGCCTTTTTCCTCTACCAGAACGCCCCCAGCGGGAAACCGTCCTACCGGGGCGGGACTTCGGCCGAATCCTTCGATACGGGCTCGTTCCCCGGGGGTTCCGCACCCTCCGCGGGATCGACCGCCCCGAACTTCTCCCTGAAGGACATCAGCGGCAACGTCGTGGACTCGTCGCGCTTCGCGGGCAAACCCACCGTCATCAACTTCTTCGCCACGTGGTGCCCGCCTTGTCAGGAGGAGATCCCGGGTTTCGTGGAAGTCTACAACAAGTACAAGGACCGGGGGTTCGAACTCGTCGGGATTTCCCTCGACACGGACACGCGAGGAAACCTTCCGGCCTTCATCATGAACTACGGAATCGGGTACCGGATCCTCCTGGGGGATCTCGCCACGGCCAAGGCGTACGGCGGCGTCTCCACCTTGCCGACCACCTTCTTCATCGGGAAGGACGGCAAGATCAGGAACGTCCACGTGGGGGTCCTGGAGCCGGACGTCTTCGACAGCGAGGTTCGGAAACTGCTATAACGGCGAGGCGGACACGCACGCCGCCGTCGGACACACCCCCGCGCAGGAAGCGCATCCCGAGGATCGGCTCCCATCGATGAGGTAGATCCGCTCCCCTTCCGTGATGCACTGCTCGGGACACTCCGGGGCGCACGCGCCGGAGGCGATGCAATCCTCGGTGATCGGATACGCCACTCCTTCTCCTTATCCTCCGCGAAGCTACACCGACTCCACGCGGTCGATCGAGGGGATCTCCTCTTTCAATAGCGCCTCGATGCCGTTCTTGAGCGTGATGCCCGCCATCGGGCATCCTCCGCACGCGCCGGTGAGACGCACCTTCACCACGCCCCCTTCGACGTCCACGAGCTCCACGTCTCCCCCGTCCGCCTGCAGGGCCGGTCGAATCCTTCCCAGAACCCTTTCCACGTCCGTTCTCATTCCAGAACCCCTCCTCCTCCTGGGAAATACCAGGTGTTGTTAAGATGCCTCTTCGGCCCCGGCGGTTCCTTGACCCCGGTCAATCGGCCGAGAGAATTTCGTAGCCGCTCTTCTTGATGGCGTTCTTGAGCACCTTGTAGTTCTTCGTTTCGACCCGCAGGATCAGGATCTTCATCGACGGGTCGTCGTGGGAAGCGGTGGCCACGGACACGATGTTCGCATCGAAGTCCTTGAGAAGTTTCAGCACCTCGAAGAGCATTCCGGGCTTGTTCGGCAGGCCCAGTTCCACCCGGTACCCCGGCCCGGTGACCCCCATCGACTCGATGAACGCATCGAGGATGTCGGTCTCGGTGAGGATCCCCACGAGTTTGCCCCCCTCCAAGACGGGCAGGCAACCGATCTTCTTCTCCCGCATGATCAGCGCCGCCTCCTCGATGGGGGCGTTGGGAGCGATCGTGTACGGCCTCCGCGTCATGATCTGCTTCACGATGATCTTGTCGAGGAGGTAGTAGATCTCGCGGATCTCGAGGGCCGTGGCCGGAGAGGGGGAGGCCTGCTTGATGTCCCTCTCGGTGAGAATTCCCACCAGCTTGTCCCCTCCCCTCAACACCGGGAGGTGCCGGATCTCCCGGTGCTTCAGGATGTCCATCGCCTTCTTCATCGAGTCGTTCTCGTCCACGAACACGGGATTCCGCATCATTCGCTTTGCGACGATCATCGCATGTCCTCCTCTCGAGGTTCCGCCAGGATTTTCGGTCAGGTGAAGTAGCGCCTGACGAGGTCGAACGCACGCTCGAGGTCCGCTTCCGTCACCAGCAGGTACGAAACCCCTTCCCTCTCCCAGAAGACGAAGGACTTGCCTTCCCGCTCGCCGGAAAGAAAGCCCGACTCCGTAAACAGGGAGTCGGGCGATCCCCTTCTCCCGATCAATCCGCTTCGCACGATGAGGAGGAGGTACGGCTCCCCCGAAAAGGACAGACGGATCAATGCCGCCTCGTGACGTCCGATCCTCTCGTGCACGACCCCGCCGTACGTGAACAACTGCTCGTCCCGGGGAAGAACGATCCGGATGCCCGTCCATTCCCTGACCCGAGCCTCCACGTCCGCGGGATCGCGGACCGCCGCCCCCTCCTTCGGGGGAACCGCGAACGCCCGCTGGGCATCCCGGATCAGGGCTTCCACCCGTCGGATCCCCGTGTCCCGCGAAATCCGGACGCCCACCACGGCAACGGTCAGCGTCAGGAAGATCAGGACGACCACCAGACGGGGCCGGAAACTCACCAGGCCAAAGAGGGAAGTCTTCTCGGCGGCGCGTCTCCCCGGGCTCTCATGACTCGATCCGACCATCTCCATGGCCCCCGATACCCGAAGAACGTTCACCCAACTCCTATCGTACGGCTACCATTCCACGATTTCCACACCGATTTCCTTGAGCAGATCCCTCGTGGCGGAGTGCACCTTTCCGCGGACCAGGGCAAACTCCCGGACCTTCCTTCGCTCGAGCCATTCGCGCGAGGTGATGAAGGTCCCGGTCGCGCGGATCTCGAAGCCCATCTCCTTCCCGCCGGCCAGGAGATGATCCTCCCTCTCTTCGGAGGAAATCCCGGAAGCCGCGAGGAGTCTCTGGAGAATCGACCTGCCGGACTCGCCCTTCCCCAGGACGAAGACCCCGTACCCCGAGT
>DASUAN010000170.1:0-4833 GCA_035763765.1 Candidatus Deferrimicrobiaceae bacterium | reverse complement strand
ACCACGAGCGTGTGCCCGGCGTTGTTCCCTCCGGTGGAACGCGCAACCGTGTCGGCGAACTCGGAGTAGATGTCGACCACTTTCCCCTTGCCCTCGTCGCCCCACTGGGCGCCGAGAACGACGATGTTCTTCAATGGATCGCCTCGTTTCCTAGAACGTCAGATATTTCGCGGCGGTGACGTTCGGAAGCTTGCTCAGCAGCGCAAGCACCTTCTCCGGAACCGGGTTGTCCACGTTGATGAGCGAGATCGCCGTTCCTCCCGGCTCCTTCCTCCCGAGCTTGAGTCCCGCGATGTTGATCCCCTTCTCGCCCAAAAACGTCCCGACGCGCCCGACCACGCCGGGGACGTCGAGGTTCGAAAGCATCAGCATCCCGCCGGAGAGTTCAGCGTCGATCGGGAACAGGTTGATCTTCACGATGCGGGGGACGGTCCCGAAGACGGTGCCCGAAACGGAGGTCTCCCCTTTCTCGGTCATCACGACCACCCGGATGAGGCTTGCGTAGTCCTCCGTCTTCGCAGCGGTCGCCTCGACCACCTTGACGCCTCGTTCCTCGGCCACCATCCGGGCATTGACCAGGTTCACCTCCTCGGTCTGGTACTGGAGAAGCCCCTTCAGCACGGAGATCGTCAGCGGGGCCGTGGAGAGCTTCCCGACCTCCCCCAGGTACTCGACCTTGAGCTCCTTGAGGGGCGAATCGAGGAGCTGCCCGTGGAACGCGCCGAGCTTCTCGCACAGTTCGAGGAACGGCTTGAGGGTGGGCAGAAGCTCCCCGGACACCGAGGGGAAATTGACCGAGTTCCGGATCGTGCCCTTCTTCAGAAAATCGCAGATCTGCTCCGCGATGAGGACCGCCACCTTCTCCTGCGCCTCCGTCGTCGCGGCGCCCAGGTGCGGCGTGAGGATGACGTTCGGGTGCTTGAGGAGCGGGGTGTCCGGCGGCGGAGGCTCGACCGGGAAGACGTCGAGCGCCGCTCCCTTCACGTGTCCCGACTCGAGCGCCGCCAGGAGGTCCGGCTCCTCGATCAGGGCCCCGCGGGCGCAATTGATGATGCAGACCCCCTTCTTCATCTTCGCGATGGACGACGCGTTCACCATGTTCTTCGTCTCGGACGTCAGGGGGGTATGGAACGTGATGAAGTCGGACCGCGCGTACAGCTCGTCCAGGGGGACGAGTTCGACCCCCAGCCGGCCCGCGTCCTCCTTGCTCACGTACGGGTCGAATCCGATCACCACCATCTTCAGCCCCAGGCCGCGCTCGGCGACCACCTTTCCGATGTTCCCCAGGCCGACCACTCCGAGGACCTTGTCGGTAAGCTCCGTCCCCATGAACTTGTTCTTCTCCCACTTCCCTTCCTTCATCGAACTGCTGGCCTGCGGGAGCTGCCGCGCCAGGGCCATCATCAGCGCGATGGCGTGCTCGCCCGTGGTGACCGTGTTCCCCCCGGGGGTGTTCATCACGACCACCCCCTTCTTGGTGGCCGCCACCTTGTCGATGTTGTCCGTCCCGCTGCCCGCCCGGCCGATCACCTTGAGCCGGGACACCTTTTCGAAGACCGCTGCGGTCGCCTTCGTCGCCCCGCGGACGACCACGCCGTCGTAATGGTTGATGACCGAGGCGAGCTCCTCCGGCGTCATCTTCCCCTTGACGTCGACCTCGATCCCTTCCTTGGCGAATACGTCGAGCCCCACCTTCTGCAAGTTGTCGAGGGCAAGAACCTTCATTCCCGTGCTCTCCTTTTCTTAATGGTAATCAGGCCTCGAGGATTTCCATCGCTCTCTTGGTGTTCTCGGGGGAATAAAGCAAACAATCTCTATCAAAGGCGGGGGGAAAAGTCAATTCCGGGGATTCTTCCGGAACCTCTTAAAAAAAAATATGGGCAGGGGGATTGTGTCCCCCTGCCCCAGGGGCCCCTGCCCTTTTGGAGCGGGACCGTCCTTTCCACGGAAGGTTTGACGTTACCACATCCTCCAAGGTTTCAACAACTTTTTTTCCTTACTTCTTTGCTGGCGGAGCTGCAGGGGTCGCAGGCGCTGCCGGAGCCGCAGGCGTTGCCGGAGCCGCGGGCGCCGCCGGAGCAGCTGTCTTCTCGGGCTCGGCCTTCTTTTCCGGCTCGGCTTTCTTCGCAGGTGCGGCCTTCTTCGCAGCCTTCTTCTTGGGCGCGGCCTTCTTCGCAGGCTCGGCCTTCTTCTCGGGCTCGGCCTTCTTCGCAGGCTCCGCCTTCTTCTCGGGCTCGGCCGCTTTCACCGGCTCGGCTTTCTTGGCGGGCTCGGCGGGCTTCGCCGGCTCGGCGGGCTTCGCGGGCTCGGCCTTCTGCTGAGCCAAGGCCACCGGGGCGATCGACAGAACGAACGCCAGGGCAACGAACAGGGACAACAGCTTCTTCATTTCCTTGTACCTCCCATACGGAGAGATGAAAAGCGTATATTGTTTTCTTTACAAATTTGATGCCAAAACGGAAAAACAATTTTTTTGTTGAATATCAATAAGATAAAGCCCCCACCCCGGTCGGCGAACCGGCAGAGATTCCCCATATGGGGAGAGAAATCCCCGGATGGGGAACCCTCTTCGGAAAGCGAACGCCGGGGAGTCGGATCACTCGGGGATGATTCCGAATTTCTTCAACCGGTAGATGTATGTTTTATAACTCATTTTCAACATCTGCGCCCCCCGGGTGTGGACCCCGCCGGACCGTTCCACGGATTGCCGCAGAAGGCTCTCCTCGAGCTTTTCGAAGTCGACCCCCCCGGGCGGAAGGTCCGCGACCCCGGATACGGGCCGGCTCTCCTGCCCTCTCCCGGACCGATACCCGGACGATTCGGAAGGAAGAGGGGGCCGAATCCGGGAGGCGTCTCCCGCCTCTTCCCGAATCTCGGCGGGAAGATCCCCGGGGCCGATCTCCCCTTCCTCCGCCAGCACGACCGCGCGCTCGATCGCCGAGGAAAGCTCCCGGATGTTTCCCGGCCACAAATAGCGCATCATGAGTCGCATCGCCTCCCGCGTGATCTCCCGCACCGGAGGAACGCCCTTCTCCCCGTGTTTGACCAGAAAATGCCGGGCCAGGGCGGGGATGTCGGAGATCCGCTCCCGAAGAGGGGGCAGAGTGAGTTTGAGGATGTTCAGCCGGTAGAAAAGGTCGGGCCGGAACCTTCCCGCCTTCACCGCCTCCTCGAGGTCCCGGTTCGTCGCCGCGACGATGCGGACGTCCACGGTGATGTTCGCCTTTCCTCCCACACGCCGGATCTCCCCGTCCTGCAGGGCCCGGAGGAGCTTCGCCTGGGTTTCGGGGCGGACCTCGGCGATCTCGTCGAGGAGGAGGGTCCCCCCCTTCGCCGCCTCGAACAGGCCGATCTCCCGGCGCATCGCGCCCGTGAAGGCGCCGCGCTCGTGGCCGAACAGCTCGCTCTCGAAGAGGCTGTCGGGGAGGGAGGCGCAGTTGACGGCAAGGAACGGCGCGCCGCTGCGGCCGCTCATCGCGTGGATGTTCCGGGCGACCACCTCCTTCCCGGTCCCGCTCTCCCCGGTCAACAGGACGATGGCGTCGCTTCTTGCGATGCGCGGCAGGATCCGCTTGATTTCCCGGATGGCGCTATGGTCCCCGATGATGGGGGCGGCCCCCGGAAAGAGACGCTCCGAGAGGGCGCGATGCGACTCCCTAAGCCTCAGGTTCTCGATCGCCCGTTCGATGATGATCAGGAGGCGCGCCCGGTCGACCGGTTTCTCGAAGTAGTAGTACGCCCCCCGCTTGATCGCCTCGACGGCCGTCTGGATCGTCCCGTACGCGCTGTTCAAAATGATCGGGGTCCCCGGCATCCGGCCCAGGATCGCGTCGATCAGCTCCTCCCCGCTCATCCCGGGCATCACGAGATCGGTCAGCACGAGGTCGACCTGCTCCCGTTCCAGGATGTCCAGGGCCTCCGCGCCGCTCCCGGCGAGGTGGGTCTGATACCCCTCGGTTTTCAGGATCGATCCGAGGATCTCCCGCTGGTTCCTCTCGTCGTCGACGACGAGGATGGTCCCCTTCATCTTACGCGCCGCCCCCCGGAAGGAGCACGCGGATGCGCGTCCCCTTCCCCGGTCCCGAATCTACCACGATTTCTCCCTCGTGGGCCTCCACGATCTTGCGGGTAAGAACGAGCCCGAGGCCCAGCCCGGAAGATTTGGTCGTGAAGTACGGCTCGAAGATCCGGTCTCGGTCCCGTTCCGGGATCCCCGTCCCGGTATCGCCGAATTCGAGGAGATACCGCCCGTCGTCCGAGGGGCCGGCGGCGATCCGAAGCTCTCCCCCCTCCGGCATCGCGTCGATCGCATTGCTCACGAGGTTGAGGACGGCCCGCCGGATCATGTCGAGATCCACCGCGATCGGAGACGCGCCGCGGAATTCCCGGCGGACGCGGATCCGCTGACTCCTCAGCCGGTCGGACGCCGCCCGGAGGACGCTTTCCACGACCTCCGGAACGAGAACCGGGGCGCGCTGCGGCTGCGCCGGCGCCCCGTACATGACGAAGTTGGTCACCAGGTCGTTCAGCCGCTGGATCTCCTCCTTGATCCGGGCGATGACCTGCGCCTTCTCCCCCGCGCCCTCGGACGACCTCGCTTCGGTCAGGCCATCGAGGCGGTCGACCGCCAGCCCGATGAAATTCAGGGGATTGCGGATTTCGTGGGCGACGCCGGAGGAGAGACGCCCCAGCTGGGTCAGGAACTGGGACTCCCGGACCTTCTCCTCCAGCTCCCGGTTCTGGCGAAGGCGGGCGATCATCTCGTTGAACGATCCCGTCAGGCGGCCCACCTCGTCCCTCCCCGTGACGGGAAGCTCCTGGGACAGGTTTCCG
>DASUAN010000169.1:0-5796 GCA_035763765.1 Candidatus Deferrimicrobiaceae bacterium | reverse complement strand
GAGGTCGATGACGACGCGGGTGTACTCCTCGTTCGTCCAGTGACGGATGTCATGCACCACCGCGAGGGGAGCGGAGGACGGCAACACGGGGGACGGATGCAACAGGAGCGCGGCGGCTGCGGCCGCGAGGAGATGGGGGGTGCGACGACTCACCGTTTCCCCTTGGTCAACCTCTCTTTCCACGCCGCAAGGTGCAGGAGCGCGTCCATGGGCGACAGCCGCTCGACGTCGACCTTCCGGACCTGCTCGAGCACGTCGGCGTCATCCGCGGATGCCCGGCGCCCGCCGAACAACTCCATCTGGCTCGTGTCCGCGCCCGGCGCGGCTCCCGGCCCGGCGATGCTGGGCAATCCGTACTCATTATACTCGGCGGACTCGAGATTTTTCAAAATATCTCGGGCCCGTGCGATCACCGGGTCGGGCAGCCCCGCCAGTCGGGCCACCTGGATCCCGTACGATTTGCTCGCGCTCCCCTCGTCGATGCGGCGCAAGAAGATGATCTCCCCCTGCCACTCCCGGACGGAGACGTGGAAGTTTTTCGCCCGCGGCGAGGTCCGCGCGATGTCGGTCAGTTCGTGGAAGTGCGTGGCGAAGAGCACCTTCGGCCGGTGGGAAGACTCGTGGAGAAATTCCGCCACCGCCCACGCGATGGAGAGTCCGTCGAAGGTGCTCGTCCCCCTCCCCACCTCGTCGAGGATCACGAGCGTCCGCGGCGTCAAGCCCGCGAGGATCCGGGAGGTCTCCCGCATCTCCACCATGAAGGTGCTTTCCCCCCTTGAGATGTCGTCGGACGCCCCGATCCGCGTGAAGATCCGGTCGACCACGCCGATCTCCGCCCGTTCCGCGGGGACGAAGGATCCCGCCTGGGCCAGCAGGACGATGAGCGCCGCCTGACGGATGTAGGTCGACTTCCCGGCCATGTTCGGCCCCGTGATCAGGGCAACCTGGATCTCCCCGGGGTCGAGCCGGCAGTCGTTCGGGACAAAGGCGTGCCGGCCGAGGATCCGCTCGACCACGGGATGCCTGCCGTTCTCGATGACGATGTCCCGTCCCGCAGTCACGACCGGCCGGCAGTAACCGCTTTCGGCGGCCCGGTCCGCGAACGACAGGAGGACGTCGATCTCCGCAACGGCCTCCGCAGCCCGGGTGATCTCCGGAAGAGCCCCCTTCAGCTCCTCCCGGAGCGCCAGGAAAAGCTCCTCCTCGCGGGCGTGAAGCTCCTCCTCGGCGCGCAACACCCTGGCCTCGAAGTCCTTCAACTCCGGGGTGATGAACCGTTCCGCGTTCACCAGGGTCTGTTTTCGGATGTAGTCGTCCGGCACCCGATCGAGGTGGGAGCGCGACACCTCGAGGTAGTACCCGAACACGCGGTTGTACCGCACCTTCAGGTTCGCGATCCCGGTCCGCTGCCGTTCCCGCACCTCCATCTCGGCGAGCATCCCCTTCCCGTGGGTGAGGAGGTGGGAGAGCTCGTCGACGCGGGCGTCGTACCCCGGGCGGATGATCCCCCCGTCCTTGGTCCCGGCGGGGGCTTCCTCGTTCAAGGCCGCGGCGATCTTTCCGACCGCCTCCCCGTGGTCCCCGAGCCGATTTCCCGCCTCTCGCAGAAGCGGAGAGACGGCGGTTCCCAGCAGGCTTCGAACGCCCGGGAGAATTCGGAGCGCGTTCGCCAGGGCGACGACGTCCCGGGGACCCGAACGGTCCTGGGCGAGCCGCGACGCAAGCCGCGCCAGGTCGGGCATCCCGGCGAAACAACCGGCCAGGTCCCTGCGGTCCGCAGGGGTCTCCAGGAGTTCTGCGACCGCCCCGTGCCGCTCCCCGATCTTCGGCGCGTCGACCAGGGGAGCGGAGATCCAGGCGCGGATCAGCCGGGCCCCCATCGGGGTGCGCGTCCGGTCCACCGCCCACAGCAGGCTCCCTTTGCGCTCTCCGGAGAGGGTCGAAAAGATCTCGAGCGTCCGGACCGCGGTCTCGTCCATCGCCAGGTAGCGCCGCCCCTCCCGCTCGGTGGCGCGCGAGATCTCCGCGAGCGCCGCGGGCTGGTGCCGGTGGAGGTAGTAGAGGGCGGCGCGGACGACGCCGTGCGCCGCGTGATCCCGCGCCGGCACGCCGGCGACCGTCACCGGGACGGAGAACGCGTCGACCGCGGCGGGGGACAGCGACGTGGCGAGCTTTCCCCCCACGATCCTCCCGAGCCTACCCTTGGGTCCGCCGGCCCCTTCGGGAGGCGGGAACCCCTCCCCTTCCCGGAAGACGAACTCGGCGGGAGACAAAAGGTACAGGGCGTCGGCCAGGCCTTCGAGCGAATCGCATCCCTCGTAGAAGAACTCCCCCGTCGTGGCATCGAGGGCCGCGTAGGCATAAGGGGGATGAAACCGCACGGCGGCCAGGAAGTTGTTCCCCCGCGCATCCAGGCACTCCTCGTGGAAGACCAGTCCGGGGGTCACGACCTCGGTCACCTCCCGGTGGAACAGCCCGCGTCCCCCCGGCTCCTCGATCTGCTCGCAGATCGCCACTTTGCACCCCTGCTGGATCAGCCTGGAGAGATAGGCGTTGCGGGCGTGGTACGGGACCCCGCACATCGGGATGTTCGCCTCCTTGTCCCGGGAGGTGAGCGCGATGTCGAGCAGGCGGGAGGCCCGGATGGCGTCCTCGAAGAACATCTCGTAGAAATCGCCCATGCGGAAGAAGAGGATGCAGTCCCGGTACCGGGACTTGATCTCCACGTACTGCCGCATGGCGGGAGTGAGCTGAGTCGACATCTTCCTTCCGATCAATCCCGGCAGCGCTATGGCTTGAGCGGACCGAACCGGGTCGAAAGCCGACCGTGCGTCTGCGAGAGCGACTCGGGGAGGACGCGCGTCGACAGGGCGGAGGTCATGAAGTTGGTGTCCCCGCTCCAGCGGGGAATGAGGTGGATGTGCAGGTGGTCGACGATCCCCGCCCCGGCGACCTTGCCGAGGTTCATCCCCACATTGAACCCCTCCGGGGAGTACTCCTCCGCCAGGGCCTTCGTTCCCAGCGCGACGAGGGAGAGGAGTTCGCCGCGCTCCTCCTTCGACAAAAGGACGAGGTCCGCCACGTGGCGGCGCGGAGCGAGAAGCACATGCCCGTTATTGTAGGGGTACCGATTGCAGATCGCGAGAGTGTTCGGGTACACCCCCAGGACCAGACGCTCCGGGTCCTTTTCTTCCTCTTTCCCGAGGCAGAAGATGCACCGGCCTCCGCCCGTACCGGCTCCCCGGATATATTCCATCCGCCAGGGAGAGAACATCCGTTCCACGGGGAAAGGTCAGCTGTTAACCAGTTCCCGCAGTTCCTTGCCGACCTTGAAGAAGGGGATCCGTTTTTCGGGAATGAAGACTTTCTCCCCCGTCTTGGGGTTGCGCCCCTCTTTGGCCCGGCGGACGCGGACGGTGAAGCTGCCGAAGCCCCGGATCTCGATCTTCTCCCCTCGATGCAGGGCGTCCCTCATGTTATGGAAGACCGTGTCCACGATGACCTCGCATTCCTTCTTGGTCAGGGTGGAGATCTTCTCCGACAGCGTCTGCACAAGATCGCTCTTCGTCATCCTGCATCTCCTCCGGGAATATTATTGGGCCAGGTAGTCGAGACGGACCTGTGTCTGGGCCAGTTTCTCGTCGATTATACTTTTCGCCTCATCCCTTAGCAATTCCAGAATGGAAAGTTTTTTCTTCGGAGGGGTGACCACCCGCGGCTCCCCTTCGATCTTGGCCATCCTGCCCGCTTCGGCCACGGCGTCCTCCTGGTTGCCGAGCAGGTCGATCAGCCCCAGCTCCTTTGCCTGCTCCCCGGAGAAGATCCGCCCGTCCGCGATTTCCAGCACCTCCTCCCGGGGGAGCTTCCGCCCCTCCGCCACGGCGTTGACGAACTGGAAGTGGACGTTGTCGATCACTCCCTGGATGATCTTCCTTTCCTCCGGGCTCATCTCCCGGATCGGGGAGCCGGTGTCCTTGAAGGAGCCGCTTTTGATCACGAGTCCCTTCACGCCGATCTTCTCGATCAGATCCTTCACGTTCACGAACTGCATGAGGACTCCGATCGAGCCGGTGATCGTCCCGGGGTTGGCGTAGATCTTGTCGGCCGCGCAGGCGATGTAATATCCCCCCGAGGCCGCCAGCGCCCCCATGGAGGCCACGATCACCTTCTTCCCGCGGATTTTCTTGACCTCCGCGTAGATCTCCTGGGAAGGCCCCACGCCTCCTCCCGGCGTATTGAGCCGAACCACGATCGCCTTCACCGAGTCGTCCTTGGCGAACTTCTTCAGCTGCTCGATCGTGTCCTCCGACTCGGTGATCACCCCGTTGATCGGGAGCACCGCGACCCTCTCCCCCCGGACGAAGGAAAAGTCCTCTATCCTCGATACGATCCCGAGGAGGACGAAGAACCCCGCCAGGACGAGGAGCATGATCAGGCATCCGCGGAGGAAGGGGCGACCCCGCCGCGGGGGGCTGTAGGAAAACCTCTCGGCGCTCATCCGAACCCCGGAATCATTCTTCGTTCATCTTCAGTTTGGCCCGGAGAGCTTCCCCGAACGCGGTCGCCGGCTCCTGCGGGTCGTCGGGTCGGGTCAGGTAGGATTCCATGTCCTTGCGCTCCTGTCCGTTCTGGAACGAGCGGATGCTGAGCGAGATCTTCTTGTTCCCCCGGTCCACGGAGAGGACGACGGCTCCCACCTCGTCCCCATCTTTGAACAGGACGTTCGGGGAATCGACCTTCTCCCGGGACAGCTCGGAGATGTGCACGAGACCCTCCACCCCTTCCGCGAGCTCGACGAAGACGCCGAAATCGGCCACCCGGGTGATCCGGCCGGTCACGGGGTCGCCCTTCTTGAACCGGCCCTCGACCCCGTCCCACGGGTCGGGGGTAAGGTGCTTGACGCCGAGCGAAAACTTGTGCGCTTCCGGGTC
The DNA here is from genome assembly GCA_035763765.1 of Candidatus Deferrimicrobiaceae bacterium. Lineage (GTDB taxonomy): Bacteria > Desulfobacterota > Deferrimicrobia > Deferrimicrobiales > Deferrimicrobiaceae > CSP1-8. The sequence goes on along the minus strand of DASUAN010000169.1, from coordinate 865 downwards.
GATCTTGAGCACCTTCGCCTGGACCCGGTCGCCCTTCTTGAGGATCTCGCCGGGGTGCTTGACCCGCTGGTTCCAGGAGAGGTCGGAGATGTGGACCAGGCCGTCGATCTCCTCTCCGATGTCCATGAACGCCCCGAAATCGGTGAGGTTCTTCACCACACCCTCGACCACCGACCCTTCCGGATGGGCCGACCGGAGCTCGTCCCAGGGATTGGAAAGAAGCTGCTTGTAGCCGAGGGAGATCTTCTTGTGCTCCTTTTCGAGCTTGAGGACCACCACCTCGACGGTGTCCCCCGGCTTCATGACCTCGGACGGATCCTTGAGCCGCTTGCTCCACGACATCTCGGAAACGTGGAGAAGTCCCTCCACGCCCTCTTCGAGCTCGATGAACGCCCCGTACCGGGTGATGTTCGTGACGCGGCCCGCAAGCCTCGCCCCCACCTGGTACCGCTGCTCGATGTCGAGCCAGGGGTCCTGCTTCATCTGCTTGAGCCCGAGGGAGATGCGCCCTTTTTCCCGGTCGAAGCGGATGACCTTCACCTTGAGCGGATCGCCCACCTTGCATACGTGGGAGGGGTGGGCGACCTTTCCGTAGCTCATATCCGTGATGTGCATCAGGCCGTCGAGCCCGCCCAAATCCATGAAGACGCCGTAGTCGGTGATGTTCTTGACCTTCGCCTCGATTTCATCGCCTTCCCGGATGCTGTCGAGAAGCATCTTTCGCCGGGACTCCCGATCCTCCTCGAGGTAGACACGCCGCGAAACGACCACGTTGGTCTTCTTGCGGGAAAGCTTGAGGACCTTGAATTTGCCCTGGAGTTGAAGGACGCTGTCGTTGTCCCGCACGGGCCGGATGTCCACCTGG
>DASUAN010000168.1:0-9058 GCA_035763765.1 Candidatus Deferrimicrobiaceae bacterium | reverse complement strand
GGATCGATTGGTCGTCGGTGAGGACGGAGAGGGTGTGGTCATCCATTCGGACGTGCACCAACGACTCGCGCCCGAGGTTTTCCACCACCGCCACCGTTCCTGCGACCGAAACATCGGACGTCCCCGATGCCACCCGGACCTGTTCCGGGCGGATCCCGAGCACGAGCGTGCCCGCCCCCAGGGCCCGGACCTTCCGGGCCGGTCCGGGAGGAAGCCGAAGTTTCCCCTTGCCGAGACGCAGGTACAGTTCCTCCCCCTCCTCGAGGAGGGAAACGGTCGCCAGGTTCATCGGCGTCTGGCCGATGAAAGAGGCGGCGAACGGAGTCTCCGGGCGCTCGTAGAGGTCCGTCGGCGTCCCGGCTTGAACGATTCGCCCGTCGTTCAGCAAAGCGATCCGGTCTCCCAGGGTCATCGCCTCGGTCTGGTCGTGGGTCACGTACAGGGTGGTGACGCGCAGGTCCCGCTGGAGCCGTTTCAGCTCCCCCCGCGTGGACGCCCGAAGCCCCGCGTCGAGGTTGGACAGGGGTTCGTCGAGCAGAAAGAGCGCCGGTTTCCGGACGATGGCCCGGGCGATGGCCACCCGCTGCCGCTGGCCACCGGAGAGCTCCGCCGGCTTCGCCCTCAGGAGGTCCCCGATTCCGAGCATTCTTGCCGCCTGGGCCACCGAATGCTCGATCTCGCCCTTCGCCTCGCCCGCCACGCGCAGCGGGAAGGCGATGTTTTCGAACACGGTCAGATGAGGGTAGAGGGCGTAGCTCTGGAAGACCATGGCGACGTTGCGTTCCCGCGGGGAAACGTGGATCTTCCGGCCGGGCGATGCGACCACTCTCTCGCCGATCCGGATCTCGCCGGACGTCGGTTTCACGAGGCCCGCCGCCAGGTTGAGAACGGTCGACTTTCCGCAGCCGCTGGGGCCGAGCAGGACGAAGAGTTCCCCCTCGCCGACCGCGAGGTCCACGCCGCGGACGGCCGGGACCGGCCCCCGGAGGGAGAGAAACGTCTTGCTCACACCGGAAAAGGTAAGCCTCATCCCTTGACCGCTCCCCGGGTCAGCCCCTGGATGATCCGGCGCTGGAATACGAGCGTGAGAAGAACCACCGGCACCGTGGTCAGAACGGAGGCGGCCATGACGACCCCCCACGGAATCTCTCCGTGCAGCCCTTCGAACAGGGCGATTCCGACCGGCACCGTCCGGGCGGCGTGGTCGGTCGAAAGCATCAGCGCGAACAGGAACTCGTTGAAGGCGAAGATGAAGGCGAGCAGCGCCGTGGAGAAGATGCCCGGCGCCGCCACGGGGAAGATCACCTTGCGCAGGACCGCGAGCCGGGAGCAGCCGTCGACGAGCGCGGCCCGGTCGAGTTCCGCGGGCACCTGGGCGAAGTAGCTCGTCAGGATCCACAGGGACAAAGGAAGGATCCAGGCGGTGTAGGGGAGAATGAGCGCCGGATAGGTGTTGATCAGGCCCAGGTCCCCCATGACCCGGAAAAGATAGCTCACGAGGCTCACCGGCGGAAACATCGACACCGCAAGGGTGCAGAGCAGGAAAAAGATCCTGCCGGGCAGGGGAAGGCGGGTGATCGCGTAGGCGGCCGGCGAGGCGATGCCGACGCACAGGGCGGCGCTTGCCCCCGAGACGGCGAGGCTGTTTCTCAGGTAGTCGGGGAAATGAAGCGAGGTCGTCCGGAGGACGTCGAGGAAATGCGCGGCGGTGAATTCGAATCCTTCGGCGTGCGCGAGGAAGTCGGGGCGCCGGCTTGCGGCCGTAAGGGCCATGGTGAGGATGGGGCCGAGGGAGAAGATCGTCATCCCGAGGGCGCCCGCAAGGTACAGGGCCGTAGCCTGCCGATCCCCGCTCATGCCAGTTCCCGCCCGAACCGCCCGGCGCGAACGTACAGGACGGAGAGGCCGAAGGCGATCAGGAACAGAACGACGGAGACCGCCGAACCGTATCCGAAATCGCCCCCGAGGAAAAACTGGTATCCGTACAGGGAGAGGGAGGTGGTACTTCCGCCCGGCCCCCCGCCGGTGAGCACGAACACCAGGTCGAAGACGCGCAGGGCGTCGATCGTCCGGAACAGGAGCGCCACGACGAGGACGGGCGACAGGAGCGGCAACGTGATCCAGGTGAACCGGCGGAGAATCCCCGCCCGGTCGATCTCGGCCTGCAGGAAAAGGTCCTCCGGGATCCCGGAGAGTCCGGCGAGCAGGATGATCGCGACGAACGGCGTGGTCTTCCAGGCGTCCGCCAGGACGAGGGAGGCGAACGCCCCGACCGGCGTCCCGAGCCAGTTCACCGGTCCGTCGGAAATCCGGAAGACGCCCGTCAGGTAGTTCGCCAGCCCGTAATGGTAGTTGAAGATCAGCTCGAACACCCTTCCGGAAACCGCTGCCGGGATCGCCCACGGGATCAGCACGCACGCCCGGAGCAGTCCCCGCGCGGGAGACGGGCGGGCGAGCAGCAGCGCGAAGCCAAGGCCCAGGAAAAGCTCGAGGGGCACGGAAACCAGGGTGAAAAGGAGTGTGAATCGAAACGCCTGCCGGAACCCCGGGTCGGAAAGCAGTGCCCGGTAGTTCGCCAGTCCGACGAATTCCTTCGGGAGGAAGGTCACGTCCTGCATCAGGCTGTCCGCGAAGGTCCCGATCACCGGGACGACCACGAACGCCGCCACGAACGCCGAAAGGGGCGCGAGGAAAGCGTAGCCGCGGGCGAGCTCGCCCGCAGTCCGGTCTTCCGGAGCAGCCGACGGCAGGGGCCGGGAGGTCTCCGGAAGGGTTTCCACGGCCGGTTACTTCCTTCGGTACCGGGAGACGACCTTCTCCATCTCCTGCTGGGCAGCGGCCAGCGCCTCTCCGGGGGAGGACCTGCCCGAGAGTGCGGCGGAGAGATGCCGCTGCAGGATCTCCGAGAGCTGGGTGTAATACGGAACGATCGGCCGGGGCCGAGCGCCCTCGAATACCTCCCGCAGCTCCCGGAAATGCGGCAGCCGGGAAAGCACGTCGGGATCTTCGTAGACGTCCTTGCGCCCCGGATTCCAGCCGAGGTGAAACGCCAGTTTTTTCTGGGTCTCGAACGAGGTCAGGAAGCAGAGGAGCTTCCTGCTTTCGGGCTTGGCGTCGCTGTGCCGGGAGATGCCGACGTGCCAGCCCCCGAGGGTGGAGGATCCGGATCCCGGCGCGAAGCCGGGGATCGGCGCGATGGCGGTCTTTCCCCGGACCGGGGAGTCGGAGGCTTCATGGAGGGCCCAGGCGTAGGGCCAGTTCCGCTCGAACAGGGCGTTCCCCGCCTGGTAGAAGAGCCGGGTTTCTTCCTCCTTCATCTCCGTGTAGGTGTTGGGGGGCGAGACCCCGAGCGGATCGATCAGGTCGCGCATCAACCGGAGTGCCTTGCGGTTCCCGGGCGTGTCGACAAGAACGGCGTCGTCTTTCACGGTGAAGCCGCCGTCGGTGCCGGCGAACTCGAGGAAATTGCAGACGAGCCCCTCGTACTGGGCCCCCTGCCAGACGAAGGCGTAAAATCCGGGGTTCGCGGACCGTTCCCGCTCCTGCCCCTTCTTCGCTTGCCGGAGAAGTTCGTCCCACGTCCGCGGCGGTCCGTCGAATCCGTATTTCTGCAGCAGGTCGGTCCGGTAGTAGAGGAGTCCGCCGTCGATGTAGACGGGCAGGGCGACGAGATTTCCTTCGTAGGTGTCGGCAAGTTGCAGGATCCGGGGGAAGAAGGCGCTTTGGTCCCCGCAGCCGCCCTTCGAAAGGTGGGGGCCGAGGGGTTCGAGCCATCGGGAGGCGGCGAACTGGGCGATCCACGCCACGTCCATCAGGTAGATGTCGGGATCCGGTTTCCTCGCGTTCATCGCCACCACCAGGTTCTGCCGGCGAAGCCCCGTGTCCGTGGGCTGGCGGAGGATCTCGACGTCGATCCCCGTCTTCGCCTCGAACTCCCGGACCAGCTGCTCCCAGAAGTCGAGTTCGGAGGGAGCCCCCCCCACGGCAAAGGTGATCGTCTTCGCCTGGGCCGCTGCGATTCCGGTTGGGGCGACCATGAGCCATGCCGCCAGGAGCCCGAAGAGAGCGTGTCGTGCGATGATGGCGTCCCCCTGTTTCGATTTCGGGAATTGTGTCTTAATATGATGAAAACAGAAAAAGGATGAAACGGGCAAGGTCCAAATCCGCGTTTTCCCGTCGGCACGAACGAGAGCTCGGCAAGACCCGGGAGATCCCCCAGCCGATCCGGAGGAAAGGGATGGTGAAAGACAGGGGCATCGTATCGGCCGCCTTGGCGGTTTCTCTCCTGCTGGGATCGGTCTCCTCCCCCGGGGCCCAGGAAAAGGGAGGCCCGCCACCCGCCCTGGTGGCGGTCTCCGAGGTCCGGGAGGGGATGGTCGTTCCCCGGACGAAGTTCGTCGGGACCGTCTACTATCCGGAGGTCTCCGAGGTCTCGGCCGAGGTGAGCGGCAGCGTGTTGCAGGTGGCCTTCGACGAGGGGCAGCGGATCCGGAAGGGGGAGGTTCTGGTGTTCATCGACGCCGATCTCCTCGAGAAGACGCTGGCCTCCACACGGGCGCTTCACGGGCAGACGCTGGCGGACCTGGAGAAGGCGACGCTCGACCTGAATCGGATCGAGAAGCTTTACCGGGAGGATTCGATCGCGGAGCAGGTGTACGACGAAACCCGGTTCCGCGTGAAATCCCTGGAGAAGAAGGGGGAGTCCCTCCAGGCGGACGTCGAGCGCCTGGAACTCGAACGGTCGAAAAAGGCGGTCCGGGCTCCCTTTGACGGCGTGGTTCTCAAGAAAACGGTCGATCGCGGCGAATGGCTCTCCCCGGGCACGGCCATAGGGACCCTGGCCCGGGACGACACCATGGATGTCATCGTCGAGATCCCCGGCGACGTGGTGCCTTTCGTCAGCAAGGGGGGCAGCGTCCAGATCCGGGCGGCGGGAAAGGAGATCCAGGGAAGGGTCAAGGCGATCGTGCCCAAGGGGGAAATCACCACCCGGACCTTCCCCGTCAAGATCGAGGTGCGGAACCGATATTCCTTGATCGAAGGGATGGAGGCGGTCGTGGAGATCCCCTCCGGACCGAAGGAGAGGGCGCTGCTCGTCCCCCGGGATGCGCTGGTCACGGTGATGGGGCGGACGGTGGTGTTCACCGTGGTCGAGGGGCGGGCGAAGATGGTGCCGGTGACGGTGAGCCGGTACCTGGGGAAAGAGGTCGCCGTGCGGACGGACGGGCTCCGGCCGGGGATGGAGGTGCTGATCAAGGGGAACGAGCGGGTCCGGGACGGCCAGCCCGTCCGGCTGGTCACCGGACAGGGGGGATCCCCCGAAGCCGTCGGGAAAGGCGAACCTCCCCGATGACCGGCCGCGTCGCTCCCCGTTCCGGTGGATCCATTCCTTGAACCCGGTACAGTTCGCCATCTCCAAGCCGGTGACCGTGTCGGTCGGGATCATCCTGGTGGTCCTGTTCGGGCTGATCGGCCTCACCCGCCTGCCGTACCAGCTCACCCCGTCGGTGGAGGAGCCCGAGATCACCGTCACCACGATCTGGACGGGGGCGGCGCCGAACGAGGTGGAGCGGGACATCATCGACGAGCAGGAAAAGGTCCTGAAAGGGATCCCCGGGCTCGTGGAGATGGAGAGCACCGCCGGCAACAACCAGGGGACGGTGACCCTTCGGTTCCGAACCGGCACGGACGTCGACGATGCCCTGCTCCGCGTGTCGAACAAGCTCAACGAAGTCCCCCGATACCCCTTGAACGTCGAGAAGCCCGTGATCAACGCCACGGGGGCCGCCACGTCCCCCGTCATCTGGATGATCCTCAAGGCGGACGAGGGAAATCCCACCCCGATCGACACCTACCGGACCTTCTTCGAGGAAGAGGTGCGGCAATATCTGGAGAGGATCGCCGGAGTGGCGGATCTCTTCATCGGGGGCGGAACGGAGAGGGAACTGCACGTGGTCGTCTCCCCCGAGAAGCTGGCCGCCTACGGGCTGACCCTTCGGAACGTGACGGCCGCCCTCCAGGGGGCGAACGTGAACGTCTCGGCGGGGAGCATGGGCGTGGGGAGGAGGGATTACCGGATCCGCTCGGTCGCCGAGTTCGTGACCCCGGGGGAGGTGGAGCGGGTCGTTCTCCGGTCGACGGGGCAGCGGCGCGTCCTGCTTTCGGACGTCGCGTCGGTCCGGATCGGCTACCAGAAAAAGACCGTGGCGATGATCCACAACGGCGAGCCGGGCATCGCCGTCGGCGTCAAGCCGGAGCCCGGGACGAACATCCTGGAGCTCACCGACCGCGTGGAGGAGGTCGTCCGGGATCTCAACGAGACGATCCTGAAGGAGCAGGGGGTCCACATCGACTGGGCGTACGATCAGCGCCCCTACATCCGGGGAGCGATCGGCCTCGTCCGGCAGAACATCGCGATCGGCGGCACCCTCGCCATTCTGGTCCTCCTCGTCTTCCTGCGCAGTCTCTCCTCCACGGTGATCGTCGCCACGGCGATCCCCATCAGCGTCATCGGCACCTTCATCTTCCTCTGGATCTTCGGGAGGAACCTGAACGTGGTGAGCCTCGCCGGGATCTCCTTCGCGGTCGGGATGCTCCTGGACAGCGCCATCGTGGTCCTGGAGAACATCGACCGTCACCGGAAGATGGGGAAGGATCCCTCCCGGGCGTCGTACGACGGCGCGCGGGAGGTGTGGGGGGCGATCCTCGCGTCGTCGGCCACCACCGTGGCGGTCTTTCTCCCCGTCGTCTTCGTGGAGGAGGAGGTGGGGCAGCTCTTCCGGGACATCGCCATCGCGGTGACGGTGGCGATCACCTTGAGCCTGTTCGTCTCCGTGTTCGCCATCCCGATGCTGTCGAACCAGATCTTCCGGTTCACGGAAAGGCGGGAAGGGAGGCTCGCCGTGCCGGCGGAGGGGCGGCTGGTGAGGGCGGGGAACCGCCTCGTCGATTGGCTGATGGGAGTCCTTCGGCTTGTGACGAGAACCGGGGCGACGAGGCTTGCCACGGTCGTGATCCTGACCGTCTTCTCCGTGCTGACGGTCCTGGCGCTCTTTCCCAAGATGGAGTATCTCCCCCAGGGGAACCGGAACCTCATCATCAACATCCTCATCCCGCCGCCGGGGCTTTCCTACGAGGAGAAAAAGGAGATCGGGGACTATCTCTTCGCGGAGGCCGCGCCGTATTTCGGGAAGGGGAAGGACGGGATCCCGGGAATCCGGAACATGTTCTACGTGGGGTCCGATTTCATCAACATCTTCGGAGCGAACAGCAACGAGGAGCAAAAGGCGCGCGGGCTGCTCCCCCTGTTCACCCGCGTGATCCGGGGGATCCCGGGGATGTTCGGGGTGAGCATCCAGGCGGGGATCTTCCAGACCCGGCTCGGGCGGGGCCGGACGATCGACGTGGACATCAGCGGGAACGACCTGAACCGGGTCGTCCGGGCGGCGGGAATCGTCTTCGGGTCGATCCGGAAGGAGATCCCGGGGTCCCAGGTCCGCCCGGTCCCCTCCCTCGAGATCAGCTATCCGGAGGTCCGGTTTCACCCCGACCGGGACCGTCTCCGGGCCGCGGGCATGACGGAAGAGGAGTTCGGCATCGCCGCGGACGTGCTGATGGACGGAAGGAAGATCGGGGAGTACAAGCCCGAGGGGGAGAAGGCGGTCGATTTCGTTTTGAAGGCATCCGACCAGGAGCTCGACACGCCCGAGAAGCTGTACCGCTCTCTCGTGGCAACCCCCGCCGGGAGGGCGGTTCCCCTCTCCTCCCTCGCCGATCTCGAGCGGACCGCGGGGATCACGGAGATCCGCCATCTGGAGCGGAAGCGGACGATCACCCTCGAAGTCACGCCTCCCGAAGAGATCCCGCTGGAGGCCGCGATGGACACGATCCACGACAAGATCCTGACATCCCTTGAGCAGGCGGGGATGCTCGCGGGGACCTCGCACCGGCTGAGCGGGGCGGCGGACAAGCTCACGGAGGCCCGCAGGACGCTCCAGTGGGACTTCCTTCTTGCGCTGGTGATCACGTACCTGCTCATGTCCGCTCTCTTCGAAAACTTCCTCTACCCGCTGATCATCATGTTCACCGTGCCGCTCGCCGCCGCCGGAGGATTCATCGGGCTCACGCTGGTCAACCTGCTGATCGCCCCCCAGCCGATGGACATTCTTACCATGCTCGGCTTCGTCATCCTCATCGGGGTGGTGGTCAACAACGCCATCCTGATCGTGCACCAGGCCTTGAACTACATCCGGAACGAGGGGATGGAGTACCGGGAGGCGGTCCTTACGTCCGCGCGGACGAGGATCCGGCCGATCTACATGACCGCCATGACGAGCATCTTCGGCATGCTCCCCCTCGTCGTGGCGCCGGGGCCGGGATCCGAGCTGTACCGGGGGCTGGGGAGCGTGGTGCTCGGGGGCCTCGCGCTTTCGACCGTTTTCACCCTGTACGTCATTCCGTCCCTCCTCCTGTTCTTCGTGGGCATGGAGAAAACGGCTCCTGGCCCGGAGGGGATCGGCGGGGCCGGGACCTCGGGAGGTCGGGGATGAAACGGACCGGGTTCGCCTGCGCGCTCCTCGCGCTTCTCTTTCTCCCCGCGGCGGGGGACGCCCTGACGATGGAGGAGGCCGTCGATCTGGCCCGTGCGAACAACCCCCGCCTCATGGATTTCCGGAGCCGCACGGAGGCCCAGCGATCGCGCGTGGATTCGAGGAAAGCCCCCTTCTGGCCGGAGCTCGAGGCGACCTACAATTACGACAGGGGGGACACCACCTATTTCGCCCCGACGAAGGAATCCTCCGTGTTCACCGCCGAAATCAGCTACAACCTCTTTCGGGGATTCGCGGACCGCAACACCCTCCGATCCGCCCGATCGACCCTGGATGCCTTCCGATACGAGCAGAAAGCGGCGGAGGCCGACGTCGTCCTGGAGGTCAAGCGGGCCTACCTCCGGGTCCTCCGGACCGGCAAAGCGCTCGAGGTGGCCCGGGAAGCCGTGGAGCTCCTCGAGCGGCAGCGCCGGGACGCGGAGAAATTCTGGCGCGCGGGCCTCACGGCG
>DASUAN010000167.1:0-5472 GCA_035763765.1 Candidatus Deferrimicrobiaceae bacterium | reverse complement strand
AGGCCGGGGAGGAAGTCTCCCTCGGAATACACGAGGCGAAAGGCCTCCAGCTCCGCAAGCCCCGCCTCCACCCTCCGACGATGCGCCCGAAGGATTCCTTCCGCGAAGAACGCCTTCAAAGGGTGCGCGGCTCCCCGCGATACGACCCGAAGCGCGATCCTGCTCGAGAGGTTGCACGTGGCCGTCCCCAAGGGTTCCCCCGAGCGCGAGGTCACGAATACCCACTGCCCGGGCGGCAGTCCCGGCGGGACGTCTCTCAGGTCATCGCCGAACACCCAGAGGTGCCCCGACCGGAGGCGTTCCTCTCCCTTTCTGCTGACGCGTACCGCGGGAAGGGACGCCTCCATCTCACCCGGATCGGAGGCGTTCCGCGAGGAGATCGAAATCGGCCAGCACCTCGTGTTCCCTCGTGGCGTTGCGCAGGATGTAGGCCGGGTGATAGGTGGGAAGGACGGGGATGCCGTCCCAATCGCGCCAGGTCCCCCTCGCCCGCGTGATCCGGTCGTTGTTGCCGAGGAGGAAGTTCAGTGCCACGGCCCCCAGCGTGCAGATGACCGCGGGCCGGATGGACCGGATCTGTCTCCGGAGATACGGCAGGCAGGCGGCCGCCTCCTCCGGAAGGGGGGCGCGGTTTCCCGGCGGGCGGCACTTGACGATGTTCGCGATGTAGACGTCCCGGCGGGTGAGGCCGATGCGCTCAATCCACTGGGTGAGACGCCTGCCCGCGGCCCCGACGAACGGCTCGCCCTGGCGATCCTCCTCCTCTCCCGGACCTTCCCCGACGAACAAAAGCCTCGCCCGGGGGTTGCCGACCCCGAACACGACGTTGCGCCGGCCCGAGCAGAGGGCGCAGCGGCGGCACGCCCGGACCTCCGCCTGGAGGTCCTCGAGCGTTTCGCCCTCCCCGCCGGAAGGCAACGTCTCGGTCTCCGGTTCCGCGTTTGCCCGGAGGGGAACGAGGAGGTAGTCGATTCCGATTTCCTGCAGGTAGGCGGAAACCATGTGCCGGGTGAGACGTCTTCTCATCTTGCGAAAAGCTTCCTGGAAAGAGCCAGCCAGACTCCGACCGCGATCCCCTCCTTCGTGGTGAGGGGCAGCTCCCGGACTTCGCCGTCCGCGAAGAAGATCCGAACCTCGTTGTCGTCCGACTCGAACCCGATGTCGGTCCGGGACACGTCGTTGGCAACGATGGCGTCCAGGTTCTTTGTCCTCATCTTCGCGATGGCGTTCTGTTCGATGTCGCCCGTTTCCGCCGCGAACCCGACGAGGATCCGCTGGCCCTTGTTCCTGCCAAGCCCGTCCAGGATGTCCACGGTGGGGGTGAGCTCCAGTTTCCATCCGCCCCCGTCCTTCTTGATCTTGGACGGGGCGACGGCCGCCGCGCGGAAGTCGGCGACCGCCGCGCACATCAGGACGGCATCGGCGTCCGAGGATTCCCGCTCGACCGCCTTCTGCATCTCTTCCGTGGAGCGCACGCGGACGGTCTTCATGAAATACGGGTCGGCAAGCGCGCTCGGGCCCGTGACGAGCGTCACTTCCGCCCCGAACCGGCGCGCGACGCGCGCCAGGGCGAATCCCATCTTGCCGGAGGCCCGGTTGGAGAGGAAACGGACGGGATCGATATTCTCCGCGGTGGGCCCTGCGCTCACGACGACCTTCTTCCCCCCGAGGATCTTCTCCGCGAGCACGATCCTCGCCATTTCCACGATCTTGCCGACTTCCGTAAGACGGCCCGGCCCCACCGTCCCGCAGGCCAGTTCCCCCTCGTCGGGCTCGACGAACAGGAACCCGCGGGACCGAAGGACCTCGACGTTCTCCCGGACCGCCGCCGACGCGTACATCTGGCTGTTCATCGCGGGGGCCAGCACCACGGGAGCCGCGGTCGCCATGACGACGGTCGAGAGCAGGTCGTCCGCGATGCCCGCCCGGATCTTCCCGAGGATGTTCGCCGTGGCCGGTGCGATCAGGAGGAGGTGCGCCCGCTGGGCGAGGGAGATGTGGCCGATCTCCGACTCGGAAATGAGGTTGAACAGGTCCGCGAAAACCGGGTTCTTGGAGAGCGTCTGCAGGGTCAGGGGGGTGATGAACTGCGACCCCGACGCCGTGAGGATCACGTGGACATTGGCTCCCTCGCCTCGCAGCTCCCGGATGATCTCGCACGCCTTGTATGCGGCGATCCCCCCCGTAACGCCGAGAACGATCTCCTTGCCCGACAGGACTCCCACCTCGGTTCCCCTCCCTAAAAAAACGGGTTCGACCGTTTCTCCTCCCCGACCGTCGTGGCCGGCCCGTGTCCCGGGAACAGGATCGTCTCGTCGGGCAGGGGAAAGATCTTTTTCCTGACCGATTCGATGAGCTGCCCGTGATTTCCCCCGGGAAGGTCCGTCCGGCCGATGGATCCCGCGAAGATGAGGTCCCCGACGAACGCCATCTTCCCCATGATATAGGATACACAGCCGGGGGTATGCCCCGGAGTATGCGCCACCAGAAACTCCTCCCCCTCGAAGGGAATGGCGTCCCCCTCCTCCACGAGGACGTCCGGCGGCGGGGGGTCCTCCACGGGCAGGCCGAACAGCATCCCCTGACGATTCGCACCCTTCATTCTCTCGACATCCGCCGCATGGACGTATACGGGGGCTCCCGTCCTCGCTTTCAGGAGCGCCACCGCGCCCACATGATCGAAATGGCCGTGGGTCAAAAGAATCTTTTCCACCGCGAGTCCGAGGCCCGCGATTTCCTCGAGAATCGCCTCTCCGTCGCCGCCGGGATCGATCACCACCGCCTTCCGGGTCGCCGTGTGCTCGACGAGGTACGCGTTCACCGCGAGCGGTCCCACCTCCATCACGTAGACCCGGAACGGATCCCCCCCCGTCACAGCTTCTCCGACCACGTCGAGAAGAGATCGACGTAGAACGCCGCGATCTCTTCCGCCTCGCGCCTGTCCTCGGCTTCCACGCAGAGGTGAAAGTACGCCTCGTCCTGGCTCGGATAGACGAGCGCCCAATCCTCGCCGTGGAAGATCTTCACCCCGTCGATGAACTGGCTCGGCTTCCCCTTGGCGTGATCGGCGAGCATCCGCATCAGCGACCCCTTGTTCTCCCAGGCGCACGGAATCTTTTTCCGCAGCATCACCGTCGGGGGGATCTCCCGCAGGAGGTCGTGGAGGGAGCGGCCTTCCGAGGCCAGCATCCCCAGGAGCCGGACGATCGCGAACATGCCGTCGAAAGCGGGCTGGAACCTCGGGAAGACGTACCCCCCGCTGTCGTCCCCGACGAAGATGACCCCTTCGCCGGCCGCCGTCTCCATGAGGGAGCGCGGAAGCGTCCTCGTCCGGAGGACGTCCATCCCGAACCGCGCGGCGATCTTCTCCACGTTCCGGGAAGCGGTGACGGGCACGCCGACCTTCCCCGACCGCTTGCGCCGGCAGGCGAGGTAGCAGAACACCTGGAGGGCGGCCCAGTCCGGGAGAACGTCGCCCTTCTCGTCCACGAGGAAGATCTTCTCCCCCCCGGTATCGAGCATCACCCCGAAGTCTGCGTTAAGGGACCGGGAGATGGCCGACAAATGGGACAGCCCCCGCTGGAATTCCTCCTCCGTCTTCGTGATCCTCGCCGCGTCGAGGTTGGCGTTCAGCGCGACCACCTCGACGCCGAGCCTCCCGAGAATCCGGGGGAAGATCAGGGTGGAGGACCCGTAGGAGTAGTCGAGCACGATGTTGAATCCCCGCTCCTTGATGCTCTTCACATCGATGGCCTTGAGGAAGCCGTCGACGTAGGTGTCGAATCCTCCCACGGGGAAGGAGATCTCCCCCGTTTCCTCGGTGTCCGCGCGGACGAAATCCTCCCGGAAGAAGAGGAGCTCGATGTTCCGTTCCATGCTCATGGGAAGGTTCAGCCCGTTGTCGTCGAAGAACTTCAAGTCCACGAAGGACGGGTTGAAGGGGCTCTTCCGCGTGTGGACGCCCCCTTTCTCCTCCCGGTGACTGCGGGCAAGGTACCGGACGACGGGCAGCGGGGTGACGCCGTAATCGTGGACGTCCACCCCCACCGACAGCATTCCGGTCATGATCGCCCGGTTGATCATCCGCGAGGTCTTGTGGCTGTCCCGGCTCGTGGAGAGGACGACCTTCTTCCCGAAGGTCGCCGCGAACGCCGCCCCCACCTTGGCGGCAAACTCGGGGGTGATCTCGTAGTTGGCCAGTCCGTAGATCCCGTAGGCGCTGAACAGGGCCCGGGCCCACTTCTCCCCCCACACGAGGGAAGAGGAAAGAACCGCGCCGTCCTCCACCTCCTTGTGCGGCCATACCTTGACGTTCGCCTTGACCACCGCCTCGGTTCCGATCCGGCAATGGTCGCTGATCACGGCGCGCTCGGCGAGAAACGCGCGCCCCCGGATGACGCAGTCGGAGCCGATGATGTTCTCGAGCAGCCGCACCCCCTTGTGAATCGTCGTCCGCGGCCAGATGACCGAAGACTGGAGCACCGCACCGTCCTCGACGACGCACCCGTCCCCCAGCACGACGTTCTCCGCGGAGACGCCGGCTCCCACGACGCAGTCCTTCCCGATCACGACGTTCTGCAGGTCGGAGGTGAAGTCCACGCGGGAATTCTCCCCGATCCAGACGTTCCCGTCGCCCACCTTCTTCCCCTCGAACTCGATCCCCACCTTCCCGGAGAGAATGTCCAGGTGGACATTGAGGTACTCGTCCAGGTTTCCCACATCCTTCCAGTACCCTTCCGCGATGTACCCCAGGAGCCGATCTCCCCGGGACAGCATCTCCGGGAAAACGTTCTTGCTCCAGTCGAAGTTCTTCGCAGGAGGGATGAGAGAGAGCACCTCCGGCTCCAGGATGTAGATGCCCGTGTTTACCGTGTCGGAGAAGACCTCCCCCCAGGAAGGCTTCTCGAGGAACCGGGCGATCCGCCCGTCCTCTTCCGTGATGACGATCCCGTATTGGAGAGGATTGGGAACCCGGGTAAGCACGATCGTCGCGGCGGCCTTCCGCTCCCGGTGGAAATCGATCGCACGGGAGAGGTCGAAATCGGTGATGATGTCGGCGCTGATCACAAGGAACGTGCCTTGGATCCGGGACTCGGCGTTCTTGACGGCCCCCGCCGTTCCGTAATCGGATTCCGCGCCGAGATAGCGGATCCGGACATCCCAATGAGACCCGTCCCCGAAATAGGAGGTGATCTTGTCGGGGTAGAAGTAGAGGAGAACCTCCAGATCCACGATCCCGGCGCGCTTCAAAAGCAGGACCACATGCTCCATCATCGGCCGGTTGGCCACGTACGCCATCGGTTTCGGAAGCTTTTCCGTGATCGGGCGAAGCCTCGTCCCGAACCCGCCGGCCATCACGACCGCCTTCATCCCGTTTGGCCTCCCCGTGGTGGAATCCGGATCACAGCATGCGAAAGAGCTTGGTCATCCCGAAAATCCCGAACGAGATCGCGAAAAAGAAGAGGAACAGGG
>DASUAN010000166.1:0-5055 GCA_035763765.1 Candidatus Deferrimicrobiaceae bacterium | reverse complement strand
CGCCGGCGCCGATGAAGGCAAACGCGTTCGTGATCTCCCCCGCGGCGATCTTCTCTCCCGCCATCACCACCCCCCCCGCCGAGTGCCAGGCGGTCGAACAGAGAGGATCGCCCTTCACCCCCTCGATCAGGTCGGGGGTATGGACCTTCAGCACCAGTTCCTGCGGGACGGGGCCCGGCTCATACATCCGGACGGCATCGCTCCCAAGGATCTTCTCCAGCGCCATCGGAAAATCCGCCAACCGTGCGCCGACGGTCAGGTAACTGCGCCGGGAATAGGAAGGGTGATAGAAGATGCCGGTCGTGCGTTTTGTCATGTCATGACCCGGGTCTCAAGACACAGGAAGAAGTCCGATCCGCATATTCCTCTCCATGATCTTTGACGACCGGCAAAAGTCAATGGGGAACCGCCCCCCCCGGGCCTGCCACCCCGGCAGGAAACGAAACCACTCGAACGCCCGCTCATCTCACGGATGCCGAATAGGACACTGGGAGGAATGCCATGAGGGCTATGATCGGAATCTTGTTCTTTTTGTTCGCGATTGCCGCTTCCGCCCACGGGGAAATCCGGGGGGAACCGGTCGAGTACGCCGCCGGCGGCACGACGATGAAGGGATACCTGGCCTACGACGACGCTTTTTCCGGGAAGCGGCCGGGGATCCTCGTGGTCCACGAGTGGTGGGGACACGACGAGTACGCTAGAAGGCGCGCACGGATGCTGGCCTCCCTGGGGTACGTTGCCCTGGCGGTGGACATGTACGGCGAGGGGAAGCAGGCCAAGCACCCCGACGACGCCGGGAAGTTCTCCGGGGAGATCCGCAAGAACATGGCATTGGGGCGGGAACGGTTCCTGGCCGCCAGAGCGGCCCTCGAGGCGAACCGGTTCACCGACCCGAAACGGATCGGGGCCGTCGGGTACTGTTTCGGCGGAAGCGTCGTGCTGCAGATGGCACGGGACGGGATGGACCTCGGCGGCGTGGCCAGCTTCCACGGCGGTTTGACGACGGAGGCCCCCGCGAAGCCGGGGGCGGTCAAGGCGAAGATTCTGGTACTGACCGGAGCCGAGGACAAGTTCATCCCCCCCGACCAGGTCGCGGCGTTCGAACAGGAGATGAAGTCGGCCGGGGCCGATTTCCGGGTGGTCTCCTACCCGGGGGCGCTCCACAGCTTCACGAACCCCGAGGCCGACGCCAACGGCAAGAAGTTCAACCTGCCGCTCGGCTACCACGCCGAGGCGGACCAAAAGTCGTGGGAGGATATGCAGACGTTCTTCAAGGACCTCTTCGGAAAATAGTCCGGGAGGCCGGCTCGAAATGGATGGGCGGCTCTGATCCGGAGCCGCCCATAGACGGTGGCGGTGACGCGGGCCTGCGTATGATGTCCGGTCCCCTGGAATCGCAATCCGGCCAAGCGTTGTTTGGTTCGTCGGATCGGGATTCCAACGAATCACCATCCAGTAACCCACTCACCCAACGCGACCACCGGGGAATATACTAAGCAACGAGAGTGCCATTCTATGGGGTTCGGGAAAATTCACTATCTGATTGAAAATGAAATGCTATTTTTTAAAACGCCCGGGCAGCAAAAAAGGCGAAGAAAAGAATTTCATTTTTGTTGCACCGTTTTCCCTTCTTTCGGCGTTCGTATTCATACCGTCAGACCTTGTCCGAACCGGGTCGGCAGGACACCCGTGATCGATCGAAAAACTGCGGAACCGGTGGGATTGGGTCCAAAGGGGACGGGCGTTCCGTTTGACAAGCGTATGCGATAGGGGTTAAAAAAAACTGGGCGTCGGTTTATCTCCTTACGCGATCGTTTTCGGCCTACGTCATTCGGCAACCCTGCAGGAAACCCCCTTTCTTTTTTCTCGAAGAGAGGAACGTGCATGGGAATCCTCTCTCTTGGGTCCAAACGGTGAGACTTTTTCCGCGGACGTTTCGCAGGCCCGGCTTCCCCGACGAGGAGGTGTGCCGTCTACGGACTTCCCTGGAGGGATTCCTTGCCCATGCGGACCTTTCGGAAAGCGCCCTCATCATCGATGGGACGGGCCCGGGCCTCGCGTCCCACTTCGTGGCCCTGTTCCTGCTCGGCCCGGAACGGGTTCTTCGGTTCCGCTCCATCCATGCCGTGTGCGCCAGCGTCTATGGGATCCTCGCCTTCCTGGCGCGGCAAAACGGAACGCTCTCGCTGACCCGCGAGAAGATCGACGAGATCTACCGGGCAAACCAGGCCATCCACCACCTCGACGGATGGAGCCAGGGGGTCCGCCTGGTGCTCCGATTCCTGTCCGGATCCCCGTATATGTTCCCGAACGACCTCCACGCGGAGGCCCTGGCCTACGTGGCGCGGCCCGAATTCCAGAACATGCGAGTGTCGGAGCTTCCGGAGAACCTGTCCTTCCTGACCTACTGCGTCGAAGATCGCTCGGTGTGCGAGATCCAGCGGGAGAGCCGGTTCGCCGACTGGTCCATGAGCGACGTGGTGCGGTCCATGACGGCCCTGAAGAGAATCTATTCCCCCTTCCGCAAGGATGGAAAGAGCTACATGGATGCGGTGACGGACCGCCCGCAGCTGCGCGAACTGTTCTGGAACATTAGAAAGCGGAATCGCCACGTGCTTTTCCTGCACATGGAACGGGAAGGCACCCGGGGAAACACGACGTATGTGAAGATGCACAATACGGGTTTCGGCCGGATCCGCGTTGCGCTCGATTTCCTGTACTTCCTCACCTGCTCGGAGAACCGGGATTTCGTCGAAGCGATCCGGATCGGCCTGTATCGGACCAGCCCAATCTAGGGAATCCCCGGACCCGAACGCCCTCTTCGACAATATTCGGAAATATTCGGATCGCCTCCGTGATCCCCGTCGGTCGGGAAATGTGCGACCATAGCGGGGGCCCGGGCATCCTCTGGTTGAGACGAAACCCCCCGCCCCGGAGGGACGATGCGGTTGGCGTGCGGTACGCTCCTCTTCCTCGCTGCAGCACAGGTTGCCTGCGCGGGCAACCCGCGCGTCGACCCGGCGAAGCCCCACCACACGGAAAACGGATTCCGGAACGTGCACTCCATCGGCCCCCGGGGAAGCTTCTGGAAGTGGCAATGGGAGCGGTGGCGCAACGGGCTTCCGAAGACCCCGCCCGGCGGCTACCGCTTCGAGTTTCTCGAGCCGGACGTGCCGTATCTCCTATCGAACGGCCAGGAGACGACCGTCACGTGGATCGGTCACGCGACCCTGCTGATCCAGACAGGGGGCGTCAACATCCTCACCGATCCCCACCTGAGCGAGCGGGCCTCGCCTGTCTCCTTCGCGGGGCCGAAGCGGGCGGTGCCCCCCGCGCTCACCTTCGACGACCTTCCCCGGATCGACCTCGTCCTCATCTCCCACAACCATTACGACCACCTCGACGAATGGACGGTGAAGCGGCTCGCCTCCTCCCCCAATGGGCCCCCGCGGTTCCTCGTGCCGCTGGGGATCAAGGAATGGTTTCACTCCCGGGGGATCGAAAACGTCTGGGAGATGGACTGGTGGGAAACGAAGGAAATTCTAGGGCTTTCGGTCCATTTCGTTCCGACGCAGCACTGGAGCGCTAGGTCTCCCTTCGACCGGAACGAAACCCTGTGGGGAGCGTGGGTGGTCGAAAATCCCGGATTCCGGTTTTTCTTCTGCGGCGATGCGGGATACTCGGACCACTTCCGGGAGATCGCCCGGAAGTTCGGCTCCTTCGCCCTCGCGGCCCTTCCGATCGGGGCGTACGAGCCCCGATGGTTCATGAAGGCCGCCCACCTGGATCCGACCGAGGCGGTCCAGGTGCACCGGGAACTGAACTCCCGCTTTTCCATCGCGATCCAGTGGGGGACGTTCGTCTTAAGCGACGAGCCGCTCGACGAGCCGCCGGTCCGGCTGGCCGAAGCCCTGGCCGAGGCCGGGGTGGATCCGGCCCGGTTCGTGACCCTGCGCCACGGGGAGACGATCCGGCTGGATGAGGGCAACGGGTGGATCCGGCGTTGAGCCGTTTCGAAAAGACTGGCGCGCCCCATCTGAAAGAAGTTAAACCACCTCGGAGATTCCGATCGAGATGGACCTGAGGTACGAGGACGCCGTCCCGACCTACGTGAAAATCTCAGAAAAAGTGTTCCATCTTGGTAGGTTGGGGATGACTTACGCGACCATCTCCGAGAGCTTGGGGGTTGGTTTTGGGATGGTAAAAAGAGGAGTTCGCTGGGGGAGAACCCTTCCCCCGGGCAATTAGCGGATTTCCCGCCAAGGCCTATAGTTCTGCACATCGGTTCCCCGGCTCGGCAATCGATAGGGATTGGCCTGCTCCTTGTATCCAGCAGAGGGCGCGCAATGGCGGGGCTTTGACCGGATCCCGCAGCAGAATATGGGATCGAACTGCCACTTGTGATCGATACAGCCGTATACCCAAGGGAACCTGACGTTTTC
Source organism: Candidatus Deferrimicrobiaceae bacterium (assembly GCA_035763765.1). Lineage (GTDB taxonomy): Bacteria > Desulfobacterota > Deferrimicrobia > Deferrimicrobiales > Deferrimicrobiaceae > CSP1-8. The sequence goes on along the minus strand of DASUAN010000166.1, from coordinate 613 downwards.
GACGTATCTTTCGATTGATTTCCAGCCGGGCAAAAGGATAAATAGTACGAAGGGATTTTTGGTGATTCGTTTTAACGGTGCCCCATGTCGTTCCATGAAACGAATTTTATGGGCGAAGACAAGTTTTTCATTCGATCTACCATTTTTCATTTAACGGTTTTTTTATCGCGTGATTTTGAAGTCATTGAAATATAGGCTCGAAATACTATCCGTTCTTTGCATCCTCCTTGGAATAGGGGTCTGGATAAAATTCTCATGGGGTTATGCCCGGGTTCTTTCCGATTTTTCCGGAGATTATGTTGCCGCCCGATTCCTGAGGGGCGGCACACCGCTCTATTTGGAGAGCCCGTCGATTGTGGTTGATGAAGAAACCACCATTGAAGACATACCTATTTATCATCCTCCCTTCAACGCCATCCTATTTCTTCCTTTCTCTTATTTTCCCTATAAAGCCGCGTTCAAACTGTGGAATCTCGTAAATCTCGCACTTTATGTTTTTCTGATTTTCCTCATTTTGCGGAAATTAAATATTCTGGACCGAAAGGTTCTTTTAAAAAGTTCGTTTCTTTTCCTCTGGTATCCATTTGCATCTAATATCGGCCTTGGGCAATCA
>DASUAN010000165.1:0-2073 GCA_035763765.1 Candidatus Deferrimicrobiaceae bacterium | reverse complement strand
CGCCGAACAGTGCCACCCCGGCGCGGTTGACAAAGACGATCCTTCCCTCCTGCTCGATGTAGATCGTTTCCGGGGAGAGTTCCACCAGGTCCCGGTACCGTTGCGTGCTCTCCCGAAGGTCGTCTTCCACCCGCTTCCGTTCCAGCAGGATGACGATGGTCAGCCAGAGGACGGTGACCCCGATGGTGCGGTTGAGGAGCGCCACCTCGGCGACCCCTTGGGAGGCACTTACGAGGTACCCGAGCCCGATCAGCAGCGTGCATAGCGACAGGAGCAAGTAGGCGGCCCAGCGCGGGGCTGCGTAGGAAGTAAACAGGAGGGGAATCAGATAGAATAGCCAGACCGCGATATCGATCGGCCGGAACCAGTCGTAAATGAATAGTACGACCGATATCAGGACGGATATCCCGAACACGATGTATGACCATTTGCTGGGTTTCTGCCGGACCATCATCCCACCGTTTCGGGGTTTTCCGGACATCCGGAGATCGATAATCAGGATGAATATACCATACCGCGGAGGAAGCCCGGCAATCTCCCCAGGATGGGCCGAAGGCCACGGGAGGTGCATGAAGGGGAAGGGGTTTTCCGGATTCGGGTCGGCCTGACCGCTTGCGGGATGGCGTTCGCGGACACACCCGGACATCTCCGGCGGGGGCGAGAGGACCCGCCGGGGCCGTTGCGGGGCAGGTTCCGGGAGGGCATAATGGGGACAAGTGGAGCTCGAGCCGGTCGATTTTGGAGGAGGGATGCATGGCGAGGGATCTGTCCCCCGAAGACCTTTACCGGTTCTGCGACGATCGGATCTTCGACTTTCGGACGACGGTCGAACTGCCGCCGCTGGACGGGATCATCGGACAGGATCGCGCGCTGCACTCTATCGAATTCGGTCTGAATCTCTCCAGCACCGGGTTCAACATCTATGTGCTGGGGGAGAGCGGTACGGGAAAGACTTCGGCGATCCGTTCCTTCATCTCGAAAAAAGCAGAACGGGAAGAGGTCCCGCCGGACTGGTGCTACGTCAACAATTTCCGGGATCCGACCGAGCCGGTAGCGGTATCCCTCGCGCCGGGACGGGGAGTCGGCCTCCAGAAAGATATGGTGGAGCTGATCTCTTTCCTGAAAGGGGAAATCCCGAAGATCTTCGAATCGAAAGAGTACAAGAAGCAGAACAACATCCTCGTGGAGGAGTTCCAGGCACGCCAGAAGGATCTCTTCGCTTCCGTGGAGCGGGATGCGAGCGAGATGGGGTTCAAGCTCCAGCCTGCGATGGGCGGGTTCAGCATCGTTGCGACCGGGCGCTCGGGAGAACCTCTGACGGAGGAGGAATACGGTGCCCTCGACGAAGGGAAGAGGAACCTCCTTCGAGAGAACGGAAAGAAGATCCAGGAAAAGATCGATGATGTCCGGAGGGTACTGAAGGCCGAGGAGAAACGGACCAAGGAGAAACTCAGGGAACTGGAGCGGCATGCCGCCCTCTCCATTCTCGGACACCTGATCGAGGACCTTCGCAGCCAATACGCAAGGGAAGAGAAGCTGGCCTCCTACCTGGACGACGTGCAGGAGGATATTCTGGAAAATATCGACAACTTCAAGGCACCCTCCGAGGAGCCTGCCGAAGCGGCCCTTCCCTTCCTGAAGATATCCAGGCAGGAACCGGATTTCCAGAAGTACACCGTAAATGTGATCGTGAACAACGGGAACCGGAAAGGCGGTCCCTGCGTCTTCGAGAGCAACCCCACCTACTACAATCTGTTCGGGAGGATGGAGCACAAGATCCAGTACGGGACCGCCTTTACCGACTTCACCATGATCAAGGCGGGGGCTCTGCACAAGGCGAACGGCGGATTCCTGGTCATTCATGCCCTGGATCTTTTCCGGAACCTCTTCTCCTACGACGCCCTGAAGCGGGCCATCCGGAATTCCGAGGTGAAGATCGAGGACGTGTGGGAGCAGTACCGCTCCGTGCCGACGGCCATGATGAAGCCGGAGCCGATTCCTCTCGACGTCAAGGTGATCCTGATCGGCAACCCCGAAATCTACTACCTCCTCCACAATCTCGACGAAGAGTAC
>DASUAN010000164.1:0-3872 GCA_035763765.1 Candidatus Deferrimicrobiaceae bacterium | reverse complement strand
ATCAGCAACGGGCGGAACCGGAGACCGCAGCCGGTCTCAACCGTCTCGTCCACGGGTTTTCCTTCCTCCCGGAGCTGGCGGAAGAAGCTCACCAGGACGACGCCGTTCTGGACCGCAATGCCGAGAAGAGCGATGAATGCCACCGCGGCAGAGACCGAAAGATGGATCCCGGCCCCCCACACGGCCAGGATCCCTCCCACCAGCGCGAACGGAAGGACAAGGAACACGAGGAGGGAATCCCGCATCGAGCCGAGAGCCAGGTAGAGAAGAAACAGGATCAGGAGGAGTGCCAGCGGAACGACGAGCGAGAGGCGCCGCATCGCCCGCTGCTGGTTCTCGAACTGCCCCCCGTACTCGAGAAAATACCCCGGTGGCAATTCCTGCTCGAGAGCCGCGAGACTGCCCTGCGCTTCACGAACGAAGCCGCCGAGATCCCTTCCGCGGACGTTCGCCTCGGCCGCCACCCTGCGGATCCCCTTTTCGCGCGTAATTTGCGCCGGTCCCTCGACGGTCCGGATCCTCGCGAGACGTCCGATGGGAACCCGGACGTCTTCCCCGTTCCCGACGAGGATCCCCTGCAGGGAGCCCAGATCGGCCCGGTAGGCTTCCGGAAACCGGACCACGGTATCGATCCGCTTCGGTCCTTCGACCACGCGGGTGGCCGTCCTGCCTGCAACCGCGGTCTCGATCATGTCGTTCACGTCCGCCACGGAGATTCCGAACCGCGCCATCGCGGCGCGGTCCCATTCCACCTCCACGAATTCCATCCCCGAGACCTGCTCCACCTTGACGTCCCGCGCCCCGGGGATCCCCGTGAGAACCGAGGCGATCCGATCGCCGTATTCTTTCAGCTTTCCCAAGTCCTCCCCGTACACCTTCACGGCGAGGTCGCTCTTGACGCCCGAGATCAGCTCGTTCACCCGGAGCGCGATCGGCTGCGAAAAGGACATCCGGATCCCCGGGACCGCGGAGAGATCCTCCTGGATGGACTCCACGAGCTGCTCCCTGCTCCTCCCCGTCGTCCATTGGTCCCGGGGCCTGAGCATGATGAAGAGGTCGGTCTGCTCCGGTCCCATCGGGTCTTCGGAGATCTCGGCCCGTCCCGTCTTGCTCACCACGGTCGACACCTCGGGGAAGTTCTTCAGCAGACGTTTCTCCAGGAACCCTGCCACCGCGACCGATCCCTCCAGAGAGGCGTTCGGAAGACGGATCACGTTGACGGCGATCGATCCCTCGTCCAAGTACGGCATGAACTCGGTGCCGATGCGGGTCGCGGCTGCGCCCGCGGCCAGCAGGGAAGCGACGGCGACTGCCAGCGTGACGGACCGGTATCGACTTGCGGCTCCGAGAATCCCGAGGTACCCCTTCCGGAGCCGTCGGACGAATCCGAATTCCTTCGTCGGGGCGCTCCCCAGGAGCATCTCCGAAAGGACCGGCACGACGGTGAGAGCCACGAACAACGAGGAGAGCATCGCCAGGATCATCGTCAGGGCCAGCGGCGCGAACATCTTCCCCTCGATCCCCTGGAGGGAGAACAGGGGAACCATCACGATCACGATGACGAGGACGGAAAAGGCGACCGGGCGGAAGACTTCCGCGATCGCCCGAGCCGTGATCGGGACCCTCTCCCCGTGACCGGACCGTTCGGAAAGATGCCGGCGGATGTTCTCCACGATCACGATCGAGGCGTCCACCACCATGCCCACCGAGAAAGCGAGCCCCCCCAGGCTCATCAGGTTCGCCGTGATCCCGGCCCACCCCATCAGCAGGAATGCACAAAGATACGTGAGGGGCAGCGCGGCGACGACGATCATCGCCGTCCGGAATTCCCCGAGAAGAAGAAACAGCACAAGGATCACGAGGAATCCGCCCTGCAGGAGTGCGCTAACCACGGTCTGGATGCAGGCCTGGATCAGGGAGGTCCGGTCATAGAAGACCTCGATCCGGGCCGTTTCCGGAAGGGACCGCTGTACGGCGGGGACCGCTTCCTTCACCCGGGAGACCACCTCCCGGGAGTTTTCGCCGCGGAGCATGATGACCATCCCGGCGACCACCTCTCCCCTGCCGTCCCGCGTCACCGCCCCCTGCCTCGTCATGGCGCCTTCCGTCACCGAGGCCACGTCGTGGACATGCACGGGTACCCCGCCGACGCTCCTGATGACGACCTCGCCGATGTCCCGGGGCCCTGCGAGCTGTCCCAGACCCCGGATATAGGTCTGTTCCCATCCCCGGACGATGTATCCGCCGGCGGCGTTGGCGTTGTTTCTTTCGAGGGCCTCCACGACCTCCCGCAGCGTCAGGTCGTACTTGATCAGCGCCTCGGGGCGGACCAGGACGTGGAACTGCTTCACGAATCCCCCGAAGCTGTTCACCTCGTTGACGCCCGGGATCGCCTTCAGGCGGGGGGAGACGATGAACTCCTGGATCGTTCGAAGTTCCGTGGGGGTCATGCCTTCCCCCTCCACGGTGTACTGGAAGATCTCCCCCAGGCCCGTGCTGGTGGGACCCAGCTCGGGATGGGCGAAGGACGGGAGGATCTCCCGGGCCCCCTGGAGGCGCTCGAGGACCTGCTGGCGTGCGAAGTAGATGTCCGTCTCGTCCTCGAAGACCACCACGACCTGGGAGAATCCCGCCTTCGAGAGGGATCGGACCTGCGAAACCCCCGGGACGCCTCCCATCTGCTGCTCGATCGGCCAGGTCACCTGCTGTTCGACGTCGACCGGCGAAAGCCCCGGAGATTCGGTCAGGACCATGACCTGCACGTTGGTGACATCGGGAAAAGCGTCGATCGGGAGGCTGTTCCAGGCGATTCCGCCCGCGATCGTGAGGATACCCGCCAGGGCGAGAACCGGAACCCGTCGGCGGAGGAGGCGCTCGAAAAAGGATCGCATGGTCCCTCCTTCAGTCCGCGCAGCCGGCGCCCATCTTCTTCCGCAGCACGTCGGATTTCAGCAGGAAGGATCCGTCGGCGATGATCCGCTGCCCCGCCGGAAGACCCTGGACCTCCACCCGGTCCCCCAGGCGCCTGCCCAGCGTCACGGACCGTCGGACCCAGTAATCTCCTTCTCGATGGACAAAGACGAAGGGACGCCCCTCGTCCGAGAGGACCGCGACCTTCGGGACGGCGAGGACCTTCCTCCCTCCCGGGAGCAGGAATCGGACGGTCACGAACATCCCGGGCCGCAGCTCTCCGCCGGGATTGGCGACCACGACCCGGGCCCCGACCGTCCGCGTCTTCTCATCCATCGTTCCGGAGAGGACATCCATGTAGCCGCGGTGGATCTTCCCCCCCGGACCCCGGACTTCGGCAGGGATGCGGCCGCCGTTCGATCCTTTCGACACCGCCGGCAGATCCCCTTCTCGAAGGACCGTCCATATCCAGACCTCGGAGAGGTCCGATACAGTGATGACGTCTTGTCCCGACGCCACGCGCTCCCCCACACTCAGACGCTTCTCCAGGATCACGCCGCCCAGCGGGGCTTTCACGAAGAGCCGTCCGGTCATGGCCCCGTTGTTCCCCCCCGCAAGGGCCTCCAATTCATCTTCCGGAATCCCCAGGCGGATCAACCGGAAACGGGCGTTCGCCACATCCACCTCCGCCTCGGCAAGACGGGACCGCGCCTCGATCACCTCCACTTCCGCGGAGATCTTTTTCTCGAACAGCCTGGCCTCCCGATCCGCCGTCGACCGTGCAAGGTTCCGCGCGGCGATCCGCTTCCGGTATTCGGCCTTCGCTTCGAAGATCTCCTGGCTGTCGATCTCGAAGAGGAGGTCTCCCTCCGCCACCGCTTTTCCGAGGTCCGCCTCCACCGCCACCACTACCCCCGAAACGGGGGAAACCACACGGACGGTCTTCCCTTTATTCGTCCGGA
>DASUAN010000163.1:0-3745 GCA_035763765.1 Candidatus Deferrimicrobiaceae bacterium | reverse complement strand
GCTTCACCTACAACATCGGTGTCGGGATGACGGCGGGACTCATCTTCTATCCCCTGCTGAAGACCGTGAGCGGGAGATATCAAGAGGTATCCCGGGGGATGTGGGTTCTTGCGGCACTCTCCCTTTCCTTCTACCTCTTCTATCCATACCCGTGATCCTTTGCGGAAAGGCGTTTCTCGGGGGCCCGCAAAGAAACAGAGGAAAAGGTCGACCGGTTTCGGGGCTCGGCGGCTCTTCGTCAGGCTCTGCTGCTTCATTGCGGGTTGCGGCACGGATCCCGGGGAGTGCATAATGTTGCCACGACGGAAGATCGCGGAGCAGGGGATGGGAGAGAACGTGCGATTGAAAAAGCTCTACCTTTTGTTCGCATTCGCCGTCATGCTCGCAGCTTTTCTCGCAGCGCCCGTGCTGGTCTCTGCCTTTCCCCCGAAGGGAGCGGATCGTTTCGCACGATCCTCTTTTTCCCCCGCAGTCTCGGGGGCTGCCTCGGACACCTTCCCGGTGGTGAATGTCATCGGGAAAAGCCGGTTTTCGGAATTCATGAATACGGAAGTGTTCGTCATCGACGAGCATCCGGTCAGAGTCCGGCAGTTCGTGATGGCGCTGATTGTCCTTGTGATCGGCATCCTCGTCCTCAAGCAGGGGATCCGGGTCTTTCGGAAACGGGTTCTGCCCCGAACCACGCTGAAACCGAACGAGGCGGTCGCGCTCACGAAGATCATCTACTATTCCGGGGTACTGATCATCCTCCTGTTCTCCATGCGGATGGTGAATCTGCCGATCACGGCATTTGCGTTTGTCGGCGGCGCGCTGGCGATCGGAGTCGGCTTCGGAGCGCAGAACCTGATCAACAATTTCATCAGCGGGTTCATCATCATGGCGGAGCGGCCGATCCGGCTCGGCGACCTGATCGAAATCGAGGGGAACTTCGCGAAGGTCGAGGATATCGGCCCGCGCTGCACCCGGATCCGGACCGGGGACAACATCCACATCCTCGTCCCCAACAGCCATTTTCTCGAGAAGAGTATCGTGAACTGGACCCTGTCCGACCAGAAGGTGCGGGCTCATGTTACCGTCGGCGTGGCGTACGGGTCCCCCGTCCGCGAGGTCGAACGTCTCATGGTTCAGGCGGCGAGGGAAAACGAGAAAGTGCTGAAGGAACCGGAACCTTTCGTGATGTTCCGGGATTTCGGGGACAACGCCCTGATCTTTTTCCTCTACTTCTGGCTCACCATGGAGACGATGACGGAGCGGCTTTTACTGGAGAGCAACATCCGGTTCCGCATCGACGAACTGTTCCGCGAGGCCGGGATCGTCATCGCATTCCCGCAGCGGGATGTCCATCTCGACGCGTCCAAACCCCTTACGCTCAAAATCGTTGGGCAGGACGATGTTTTCCAGGGGAAAGGGGACGGCTAAAGGAGCGGCGCATGGCAAGGGTGCTATCCCCCGATGATCTGTACAAATCGTGCGAACCCCATCTCTTCGAGTTCCGGACCACGGGCGAGGTGCCGCCGCTGGAAGGGATCATCGGACAGGAACGGGCGCTCGACTCCATCGACTTCGGGCTGAACCTCTCCAGCACGGGGTTCAACATCTACGTTCTCGGAGAGAGCGGCACGGGCAAGGCCTCAGCGATTCGCTCCTTCATTTCGAAGAAGGCGGAACAGGAGAAGGTCCCGCCGGACTGGTGCTATGTCCATAACTTTCAGGAGCCGACCGAGCCGATGGCGATCTCCCTCGATCCGGGGAAGGGGACCGCGTTCCAGAAGGCCATGGCGGAACTGATCGCCTCTTTGAAAGTGGAAATTCCGAAGATCTTCGAGTCGAAGGACTACAAGAAACAGAACAACATCCTCCTGGAGGAGTTCCAGTCCCGACAGAAGGAACTCTTCGCCTCCCTGGAACGGGAGGCGGAAAAGAAGGGGTTCAAGGTCCGGACGGCGATGGGCGGATTCTCCATCGTGGCGGTCGGCCCCTCGGGGCAGCCACTCACGGAGGAGGAATACAATTCCCTCGACGAGCCGGCAAAGGAACTCATCCGGGAGAACGGCAGGCAGATCCAGGAAAAAATCGATGACGTAAAACGGATATTGAAGGCCGAGGAGAAAAACACCAAGGAAAAGCTTCGGGAGCTGGAGCGGCATGCCGCCCTTTCGGTCCTCGGCCACATGATCGAGGAAATTCGCACGGAATACGGGAAGGACTCGAAATTGAGGACCTTCCTGGACGACGCGCGAGAGGATATCCTCGAGAATATCGAGATTTTCAAGGCCCCCGCCGAGGAAGCTTCGGCGTCCCCGGTGCCTTTTCTGAAATTGCCGAAACAGGAGCCGGACATCACCAAATACACGGTGAACGTGATCGTCAACAACGGAGGCAGGAAAGGCGCCCCCTGCGTTTTCGAGAGCAATCCCACCTACTACAACCTCTTCGGCCGGATGGAACACAAGTTCCAGTTCGGAGCCGCCTTCACCGACTTCACCATGATCAAGGCCGGTTCGCTGCACAAGGCGAACGGGGGGTTCCTGGTCATCAATGCCCTGGACCTTTTTCGGAACCTCTTCTCCTACGAAGCCCTGAAGCGGGTGATTCGGAACAGGGAGGTGAAGATCGAGGATGTGTGGGAGCAGTACCGTTCGATTCCCATGGCGACGATGAAGCCGGAGGCGATTCCACTGGACGCGAAGGTGATCCTCATCGGCAACCCCGAAATCTACTATCTCCTGTACAATCTCGACGAGGAATACCGTGAGCTTTTCAAGGTGAAGGCGGACTTCGACAACCGGATGGACCGGTCGGAAGACAATCTCCGGAAATATGCGGCTTTCGTGGCGACCAAGACCAAGGAGGAGAACCTGTCCCCCTTCGATCCTTCCGGAGTGGCGAAAGTCGTGGAATACGGCTCCCGTCTCGCGGAGCACCAGGAAAAACTCTCCTCCAAATTCAATGACATCTCGAACCTGATCCGGGAATCCAACTATTGGGCGGCAAATGCCGGGGCGAAAGTCGTCTCCGGCGAACACGTCGACAAGGCGGTGGAGAAGCGGATCTACCGCCACAGCAGGGTCGAGGACCGGATGCGGGAAGTGATGGCGGAGGGGACGCTGATCGTCGATACCGCGGGGGCAAAGAAAGGGCAGGTCAACGGCCTCGCGCTCCTCAGCACGGGAGATTACTCCTTCGGAAAGCCTTCCCGGATCACGGCCACCGTGTACGCCGGAAAGGGGGGGGTCCTGAACATCGAACGGGAGTCGAAACTGTCCGGAAAGATCCACGAAAAAGCCATTCTCATCCTCTCGCATTACCTGGGATCCAGGTATGCCGCCAAAAAGCCGATCAGCCTCACCGCCTCGATCACCTTCGAACAGTTGTATGGGATGATCGAGGGGGACAGCGCAACCTGCGCAGAATTCTATGCGCTCCTTAGCGCGATTTCCGGAAGTCCGATCCGGCAGAGCGTCGCCGTCACGGGGTCCATGGACCAGAACGGGAACGTGCAGCCGGTCGGCGGAGTCAACGAGAAGATCGAGGGATTCTTCGACCTCTGCCGCCTCCGGGGGCTCGACGGTTCGCATGCGGTCATCCTCCCGGAGCGGAACGTCAAGAATCTCATGCTGCGGAGGGATGTCATCGAAGCGATCGGAGAGAAAAAATTCCGGATCCATGCCATCGAACACGTAGAGGAGGGGATCGAGATCTTGATGGGGATACCCCCGGGGGAGCCCGGCCCGGAAGGAATCTA
>DASUAN010000162.1:0-8092 GCA_035763765.1 Candidatus Deferrimicrobiaceae bacterium | reverse complement strand
GAGCGGGCGGCGTTCGGGAAGGCTCCCTGGAACTCCTGGGGCGCCTTCTGGCGGCCGTCCGGTCGGGGGGACCTGACCCTCGTGCTTTCCATAGGGCCGGAACGGATCCGGGGGACTGTTTCCCTGAAAAATCCGGCCGGGTTGGAACGGCCGGAGAGTGTGGGAGTCCCGGCGGCGAAAATCGCGTTGCCCGTCACGGCCCTTGCGGCAGGCGATCTGGTTCCCGGAAAAGAACTGCGGATTCGCGATCTGCGCGTCGCGGTGGGAAGGGCGGAAGCCACCGGAACGGGGTCGTATCTTCCGTTCGGGAGAAGACTGGCGTTTGCCGGGAAATTTCTCGTCCCCCGGGGGAAGATCTCGGAATACGGGTGGGTCTATCCCCTCTCCTGGAAAAACGTCTCCGGCGTTTGGGAACTGTCGGGGAGCAAGGACAATCCCCGTCTGATCGCCGGTGTGAGAGCCGAAGAGCTCGCTGCGCGAGCGCTTCGCCCCGTTCCCCTTTCTTTGAAACTGGAGGGGGACCTCTCGGACGTGGTTCACTTCGTGGCGGATATCCCCGCCGATGTGGCGAAGGTGACCGCCGTCGGGACGATCACGGGACCCCTATCGCACAGGGCTTCCTACCTCGAGGCGACGATCGGAGCGCGCGACATCGATTTTTCCCTGGTCGGGGACTGGAGCGCCGCCGTGCTCTCCTCCCTCGGGAAGGACCCGTCCCAACTGAAGAGGCATACGGCCGGGATGTCGGGGACGGGGACCGCGGACCTCCGACTCTCGCTGGCCAAAGGGTCCCGCGCCCTGTCCGCGACCATTTCTTCCCCCGAGATCCGGTGGCCGCAGGTCCGCGCACGGGAAATTTCCGCCTCGGGAAACTGGGGTGAGTCGATTTCCGGGTCCCTTTGGGACTTTCGTGCCCGCGGGGAGTTCGGAAAGGGGGAATTTCTGCTCGCAGGGAAAGGGGAGGGAGGAGAGGCCGAGATCTCCGGCACGATGAAGGATATCGATCTGGAAACAGCGGTCTCCCTGGTCGACCGGGAATTCGGCGCCAGGATCGGAGGCCGCCTCGATCTGCAACTGGAGGCAAGGGGAGGTCCGAAAGGCTGGGAAATCGGAAAGCTCTCCGCTTCCGTCCCCCGGTTGTCCGCCCCCGGAATGACCGTGGAAGGGATTGCGGCGGAGGGTTCTCTCGGACCATCTTCCGGAACGCTCACGCTTGTCTCCTCCTCTCCCAAGGTGGAGGCTTCGGCGGAAATCCGTCGCGAGAAGGGCTGGCCGGTCTCGTTTTCGGTGACGGCCCAAGGAATCCCGACCGGAACGCTGCTTCGTGCAATCGGTCGGGAAGGGGCCACCGGTTCAGGGACGTGGGACGCCTCCGCGGAAGGGATCCTCAAGGCCTCGGGGATCCTCGCAGGGAATGCGCTGCAACCGGAGACGTATTCCGCATTCCGGTTCTCCCTTTCCTCGGCCTCTCCGTCCGTTTCCGGGATTTCCTTCGCATCGGTGATCGCTGAGGGAAAGATGGAAGGAGATGCGATCACCGGGGAGATCATGACCCGCATGCCCGAAACCCGTCTTTCCCTGTCTCTCTCGCTTCGAGAGCCGTTCCGTTTCCGCGTGGAGGGCCCGTTCGCGGTGGAGGAGCGAACCGTCCGGGAGCCGGCAGGGGGTCCGGATGGGCCCCGGGAGAGCGTCGAGGCGAATGGGAACGGCAAAGCCCGTTTCGTCGCCGCCGGGACGGTGCAGATCAGCGGATCGCTGCGTGCGCTCGACGATTCCCGGGGAACGCTCGAAGTGCAGCGGATGTTCTACCGCTATGGAGGAGTCGAACTGACGGGGGAGAGGATATCCGTCCTGCTGTCCGGCGAGGGGATCCGGTGGGAGAGCGGATCCTTGCAGACCTCCGGGAATCCTCTGCACATCTCCGGGAAGGCGTCCTGGGACGGAAATCTGGATGCCCGTCTCGACGGCAAGGTCCCCGCAGCGGCGATCCGGCTGGCGACGGACGTGTTCGACCGGTTGGACGGGCTCATCCGGATCGGGATTCGGATCGGCGGGAAGTGGGACGATCCTTCCGTCATCGGAACCGGCACCCTGGAAGACGCGACCTTTTCCTTCCGGGGGTACGATCAGCTGTTCGAGAAAATGCACGCCGACGCGGTGATCAGCCGGGAGAAAATCATCTTCGAGCATTTCGAGGGAAGAAGCGGAGGAGGCTACATCGACGGGAGGGGGGAACTCCCTCTCCGTTTCGCCGAGGGGCAGAAGATGTTCTTTTCCGTCGATTTCTTCGACATGCAATACCCTTACCCCGAGGATTTGCGTCCCATGCTCCAGGGGCACGTGGAGTTGATCGGACCGGTAAACGATCTCCTCATCACGGGGGATGTGGAGATCCAGTCGGCCCGGTACACGAAGACCGTCGTTCCCGAACGGGCGCTCCTCGATTTTCGGAAGCGGGTCGCCGACGTGACGGCCCGCAGGAAGGAATCGGATTTCCGCATTCGGCTGGATCTCGAGGCGCTGGCGGACGGAACGATCCAGGTCAAGAACAACCTGGCAGAGGCGGAGATCAAGGGAGAGTTCAAGGTCGTCGGGGATACGAGCAGGGTCATTCTTTTGGGGGCTTTCGACGTTACGGAAGGGCGGGTCAACTATCGGGGGAACCGATACGAGCTGATCCGCGGGGGGGTGGAATTCCGGGACCCGAGAAGAAACAACCCTCTCCTCGACTTCCGGGCCGAGACGAAAAAGGCGAACGTGAACATCACCGTCCTCGTCACGGGAACGCTGGAGAGATACGAAGTGGAACTCTTCTCCGACCCGCCGCTCAGCAAAAACGACATCGTCAGCCTGCTTACCCTGGGAGTCACCACGGAAAGCCTCGCGGAAGGGGGGGGAGGGGCGGTATCCGCGGCGGAAGCGGCGGCGATCGCCCTCGGGCCGTACAAGGGGAGAGTGGAGGAAGGGATCAGCAACGTCATCGGCCTGGACAAGTTCGCCATCGAGCCGGCCTACTCTTCGACGAACAAGTCCACCGAGCCGCGGTTCATCGTCGGGAAGACGTTTGGGGAACGTTTTTCGGTCTCCGTCACGACAAACGTGGGATCGACGACGGAGAGCAGTGCCCTTGCGGAGTTCAAGATCCTCGAAAACGTGTACCTTCAGGGGAACTGGGAGAGCGCCACCACAACCCGGGGAGGGGATCTGGGGGCCGACGTGAGATTACGATACCGATACCGTTCCTTCCGGGACTTCTTACTTGGCAGCGAATAGGGGGCGCTTGAGGCAGTTCCGGGATCTCTGGATTCTCGCGGCGCTTTTTTCCGTCGTTCCCGCGTTCCTCTCCTTCGGCGAATCCTTGGCGCCGATCCAAGCCCCGGTCGTCGGTTCGATCGCCTTCCAGGTGGCGTCCCCGTACATGATTTCCTACGAGGAACTCGCGGGGCTGATCACCATCCGCCCGGGAGATCCTCTTTCCCCCTTTGCCGTTCGGGAATCGATCCGACGTCTGCATCGGAAGAGCCTGTTCCGGGAACTTGCCGCCTATGTCCGGGAGGAGGAGGGCAGGGCGCAGATCCTGTTCTATCTCCGACCTCTGCCCGTCGTCACCGAGATCGGGGTTTTCGGCCAGAAGCGGGTCTTGGCTTCCCAAATCCTGGCGGCTTCCCGGATCCGGCGGGGGACTCCCGTGGAAGAGGACGATCTTTCCCGCGCTCAGGAAGCCGTCCTCTCCCTTCTTCGCAGCAAGGGGTTTCTCGACGCTTCCGTAACGGTCTCGGCGGCGTGCAACATGGAAAACGGAACAGGGAAGGTCCGGATCGAGGTGAGGGAAGGAAGCCCCGCCTTGGTGAAGGAAGTGCGGGTTCCGGGAGCCGCGTTTTTCCCACCGGGCAAACTGGAGGATCTTCTCGGAGTCGCCATCGATTCCCCCTTCGATTTCCGCAAGTGGGAGAAGGGGGTGAACCGGCTTCGGGGAGCGTACAAGCGGGAGGGGTTCCTGACGGTGCACGTGTCGGAACCCGGAGTCTCCTGCGAAGACGGGGAAGGGTTGTGCCTGGCCGCCCGCGTGGAAGAAGGTCCCCGGTACGAGATCCTCTGGGAGGGAGCATCCCGGTTCTCCGTCGGGAAGCTCGAAAAAGCTTCCGGAATATACGCCGAGGAGGGGGAATTCACCGAAGGGGGGTTGGTACACGACCTGAAGGAGCGACTGCTCTCCTTCTACCGGGAGCGGGATCATTTCAGGGCGTCGGTCGACGTCGAGGCGGAGGGGAAGCCGGACGGCGGCCGCCGCCTGACAATCGTCATCCGGGAAGGGAAGGCGGGGTACCTGAAGCAGGTCCGGTTCTCCGGGAACGCGAACATTTCAGCGAAGAGCCTGCGGAAGCAGATGCTGTCCACGGAACGGGGACTCCTCCACCCCATCACGGGTTCCGGAGCATTCGACGACCGGGAGTGGAATGACGACCTCGCCGCCCTGATCGGCCTTTACCAAAAAGATGGGTTTGCCCGGGCGCGCATTTCCTCGGTGGATACCGAGTGGGACGACCGGGGAGGGATTACGGCGACCATCCACATCGATGAGGGAATGCGCTACCGGCTCCGGGAAATCCAGTTCCGGGGGAACGACCATTATCTGCGGGAGGAACTCCTTCGGCTGATCGGGAACCGCGAGAATCAATATGTCGATTTCGCCGGGCTGGACCGGGACGGAGAGGCGATCGCCGAACATTACCGGAATGAGGGGTACCTCGACGTGAGCGTGGAGGCCCGGTTCGAGCCGGACGAGGAGAAAAGTACGGCCGTCATCCGATTCACCATCGCGGAAGGTCCACGGTACCTCCTCGGGAAGATCGCCGTCCGGGGGAACCTTCTCACCGACCCCGTCGTGGTCTTCCGGGAGGTGACGATCCCCGAAGGGGCTCCAGCAGGGGAGAAGGACCTGCTGACATTCCAGCAGGCCGTCTTCGGGACGGGACTGTTCCGAACCGTTCGCTTGAACCGGGTGAAACGGCCGGCGGAAGGAGTCGTGGATCTCGTCGTCGAAGTGGAGGAGGCCCTCTTCTTCGAATTCGAGTACGGGTCGGGGTACGGGACCGACACGGGCATCCGCGGGTTCGTGGGCACGAGGCACAGGAACCTGAACGGGAGAGGAAGGAGGCTGTACGCCCGCATCGTCGCCAGCCAGAAGGAGCAGAGTTACCTCGCGGATCTGCGCGAGCCGTGGGTGCTGGGCAACCGGTGGAAGTGGGAAGGGGGGGTGACCGCATCCCACCAGGAAGCCGAGCGGGAGAGCTTCAGCTTGAAAAAGACGAGCGTCGTCACCAGCATCAACAAGACGATCTTTCGCCGGTCGTCCGTGTCCGTGCAGTACGAATTGTCCCGGGACGACGTCTTCGACGTCGCCCAGGGAGCCGTCCTGTCGCGGGAGGACCAGGGGAGCGCGACGATCTCGACGGTCCGGGGACTGTTCGTCCTCGATCTCCGTGACGATCCCTTCAACCCGAAGCGGGGGTCCTTCAACTCGGGATCCGTGGAGTTCGCCACCTCCTTCCTAGGCTCGGAGGTGGACTATTACAAGTTGGTCGGACAGTCGAGCTGGTACTTCCCCTGGTTTCGTCGGAACACCCTCGTGTTGTCCGGTCGGGCGGGGGTCGTCAGGCCGCTTCGGGACACGGAGGAGGTTCCCATCCAGAAGCGGTTCTTCCTCGGGGGGAGGACCACCGTCCGCGGCTTCGACGAAGAGTCGCTGGGTCCGCTCGGGCCCGACGGGGCCCCAACGGGCGGGGAATATATGGTCAACGGAAATGCCGAGCTCCGGTTCCCCCTGAAGCATGGGTTCATCCTCGCGACGTTTCTGGACGCCGGAAGCGTTTGGTTCCGGGGGGACCCTGAGAAAGACTTCGATCTCCGGGAGAGTGCCGGCCTCGGACTCCGATATGTGACGCCGGTCGGTCCGGTCAGCTTGGACTACGGATGGAAACTGGACAGACAGGCGGGAGAATCCCCCTCCGAGTGGCATTTCACGATCGGCGCGGTCTTCTGACGGGCCCGCTCCCGTTGCGTCACGCGAGGACGGGGACCGCTTCCTTCCGCACCACTTGCGTCTTGGCGATCCGGTCCCCCAGCCTCCGGTGTTCCGGATTGCGCATCAGGGCGATCGTCTCCACGACGATGGCGACGGGGAAGACCACGTAGAACAGGAACAGGACGTTCCGGAAGGAGGAGTCGACGAAATGGACGGCGCGTCCGTCCGTATGAACGGCCTGGATCCCCATGATCTTCTTCCCGATGCTCTGACCCGCGAAGATCCCGTCCCGGAAGAGGATGTAGAGCATCGCCAGGAAGTGACCGAATCCGCCGAGCCCGTAGAACAGGGCGAGGTAGACGATCAGGTCGATGAGGAACGCAAGAGAGCGGGTCTGCCAGTCCGCCGGGGTGAATTCTTCCGCCACGGATCCCCCTCGAGGTTGGTTTGGTGACGTTTATTCTACTCATTTTCTATCTTTCTCGCCACGCGCAAATCGTGATAGGTTTTCCCATTAGCCTGAGATTTCACCGGGAAAGGACCACGCCCTGAATTTCGGAATTCGGTGGAAATTCCCCTTCTGCATCATCTGGTTCATGGTTGTCGCGGGGACCGTCCTGGCGATCGGATTGCTCCCGGGCGGGTTCCCCGAGTCCGGCCTCCTCGCCGGAATCGCGATCGCCGGGGAGGCCGTCCTCGGCGGTGCGCTTTTCCTTTTATTCGGCAGGATGATTTTCCGGTCCCCCGTTCCGGAGGAGGTCCGGGGGGAAATCGCCACCCTTCAGGAGGAGATCCGGAAACGGGAAGAGAGACTGCGGCAGTTCGAATTTCTCCGCCGCGACCTGGAGGAGACCAAGTTGCACCTGGAAGCGAAGATCAAGGACCTCCATTCCATCTATGAGGTGTCCGCCGCGATCGCCGGAACGTTGGACGCCGAAGAAATCTTCCGCATTCTTCCGGAAAAGGTCATGAAGGCGCTGGGGCTGAACGACTTCTGCGTCCTGCTCTACCATCCGGAGTCCGGGAGGCTCGTTTGCCGCGCTTCCGCGGGGTTGCCTCCCTCCGTCTCCCCCGACTTCACCATCGGGCCCGGAGAGGGGGTTTCCTGGGGAGTGTTCGAGTCGGGGGAGGCGGTCTACATCCCGGACGTCGGGGTCACCCCGGAATTCCGGTACTACAACGGGGAAAAACCGGAAGTGCGATCGTTCATGTCCATTCCCCTCCTTTCGAAAGGCAAGGTGGCCGGTGTGTTGAACGTGAACCACCCGAAGCCGAATGCCTTCGACGGGGAGTCGCTGGCGACGATGCGCGTGCTGGCCACCTATCTGGGGATCGCGGTCGAGAACGCCGAGCTCTTCCAGTTCGTCAGGACCCTTGCCGACAAGGATTCGCTCACCCTTCTGCACAATCATGGGGCGTTCCAGACCAGGCTGCAGATCGAACTCGAGAGGGCCGCGCGGTATGGGCGTTCGCTCTCGGTGATCATGCTGGACCTGGACGGCTTCAAGAAAATCAACGACGCGCATGGTCACCTCGTCGGGGACCGCATCCTCAAGATGACGGCGGGCGTTCTTTGCGCCCATCTTCGCAAGAGCGACGTGGCCGCCCGCTACGGGGGAGACGAGTTCGCGGTGATCCTTCCCGAGACGGATCTCGCGGCGACGTCCGCCATCGCAGGACGCATCGCCTCCGGGATCTCCCAGGTCCGCCTCGAAACCAAAGACGGTTCGACGATCTCCTTCACGGCCAGCATCGGATACGCCGCATGCCTCCCGGATTCGCCGGGAAGGGAATCCATCCTGAGCGTTGCAGACCGGCTGATGTACGAATCGAAGCGCCGGGGACGGGGAGGCATCCTGGGCGAGCAGGTCTAAAGGACGCGCCGGATCCGCTTCCGTTGCCGGAGGAAACGGGTTCCGGGGCGATTCGTATAGGAAGGAGACCGGGATCCTGCTATGATCGTGCGAACCTCCGGCGGGAACGCTTGCCGGAAGTTGGTTTTCCGGTCGGGTGCCGCGAAGGACAGGATCGGTCTCCGTGATCCTTTGGAGGGATCGTGATGGAAAG
>DASUAN010000161.1:0-11496 GCA_035763765.1 Candidatus Deferrimicrobiaceae bacterium | reverse complement strand
GATGACCGCGTGGCACCGGTTTTCCTCTACGAGAGTGAACATGTCTACCTCCTTCCGAACCTTCCGGTTTATTAAAAGAACTCCGATAGGATCTGTTTCACCCGAGCCATCCACCCCCCCTGGGTCTCCATCTCCGGCTTCCCCCCGACGCTCTCCGCCAGCTTCGACCCGTAGAGGACAAGCCCCACCGCCGTGGAGAACGTCGGGCTGTTCACCAGCTCCACCATCCCCCCCACTCCGATGGGAATCCCCCGCCGGACGGGCAGGTGGAAGACCCGCTCCCCCAGCTCGGGGAGACCGTCCAGCCGCGACCCGCCCCCGGTCAGCACGATCCCCGCCCCGAGCATCTCCTCGAACCCCGAGCGCAGGATCTCCTTCCGGAGCAGCGTGAAAATCTCCTCCGCGCGGGGCTCGATGATCTCGCTCAGATATTGGCGCCGGATCGGTCTCGGCTGGCGGCCCCCCACCCCGGGCAACTCCACGAGCTCGTCCCGGCGGACCTTCTGG
This sequence comes from Candidatus Deferrimicrobiaceae bacterium, assembly GCA_035763765.1. Lineage (GTDB taxonomy): Bacteria > Desulfobacterota > Deferrimicrobia > Deferrimicrobiales > Deferrimicrobiaceae > CSP1-8. The sequence continues at coordinate 10,989 of DASUAN010000161.1, read as the reverse complement.
ATCGCCGCGCATCCCGAGGCGATCTTCAGGTTTTCCGCGTCCGCCGCGGGGATCCGCAGCCCCACCGCCACGTCCGCGGTGATGTTCCCGCCTCCCAGCGGGAGGACGAAGGTGTGACGCAGCGCCCCGTCGTAGAAGATGGCCATGTCGACCGTGCCGCCGCCGAAGTCCAGAAGGGCCACGCCCACTTCGCGCTCCTCCGGGGTCAGCACGGCCTCCGCCGACGCGAGCGGGGACAATACGATGTCGACGATGTTGATCTCCGCCTTCTCGACGCACCGGACGAGGTTGCGCGTGCTCGGCAGGTCGTCGGTCACCACGTGCACCCGGGCGTCCAGGCGGATTCCCGTCATCCCGCGGGGATCCTTGATCCCCGGCATGTCGTCGATGATGAACTCCTGCGTCAGGACGTGAAGGATCTCCCGGTCGGCCGGAAGCTCCACCGCCTTGGCCAGCTCCAAAACCCGCGCCACGTCCGCGTCGGTCACCTCCCGCTCGTTCCGCACGGAGACGGCCGCGTGGCTGTTGAACGACTTGATCAGCGGCCCGGACACGCCGACCAGCGCGGAAGTCACCGGGAACCCCGTCCTCTTCTCCGTCTCGGAGACGCTCTGCGTGATCGATTTGACGGTCGCGTCCACATTCACCACGGAACCCTTGCGCATCCCTTCCGTCGGGCAGATCCCCATGCCGAGGATCTCCAGTCCCTCCGGGGTCTTCCTCGCGACGACCGTTGCGACCTTGCTCGACCCGACATCCAGGCCGGTGATGATCGGCCCCTCGTATGGTTCCATCTATTCCCCCGGCCGCACGTAGATGCGGCCCTCGGTTTTCAGATCCACGACCCCCTTCGACTGCCCCAGGCTCGCCAGCTTCTGCATCGCCTCCTCCACGCGCTGCATCGCCTTGCCGAAATCCATCATCCCGATCTTCAGCTGCAGGCCGAAATCCCGGGTCACCAGCGTGTACCCGTCCTGCGCGTCGAAATGGATCTCCGAGAGGTTCCGGTTCAACACCCCGGCCTCCGCGTGCCGGAGGAGATCGATCGTCCTCTTCAGGTTCTGGATCGTGACCGCGTCCTTCGACGTCAGGTCGTCCCGCGAAAAACCGGTGAGGATCGGGAGATTCTTCGGATCGTATGCGGTCAGCCGCTTGAAGATGTCTCCCCGCTCGTCCACATAGTAGAGCGCGTCCAGGTTGATCATCGCGACCGGTTCCCGTTCCTGGATCTGCACCACGAGCTTGTCCGGGAACGATTTCCGGACCGCGACTTCCCGCACGAACGGGTGGGAGAGGATCCGCCGGCCGATCTGCTCCTTGGAAAGCGACCAGATGTTCCCGCGGGGGACGCCCTTGAGGATGCCCGAGACCTCGTCGCCCGTCACGTGGGCGCACGGGTTCATGTCGACGATCCGCACGGAGAAGATGTCGGAGCGGCCCAGCCAGGAGTAGGCCGCAGCGACCGCCGACCCCAGGAGGAGGATGGCCAGCACCGCCGCGAAAACCGGGATCGCCTGCCGGAGCGGCAGGCGTCCTTGGGGCTTCTGCTTCTCCTTCTTTTTCTTGCGCACCGCGCGCATCCGCTTCCGCTTCCCGAGCGATCTCTTGTGATACGCCTTGTACTCGATCATCTACTTGGACAACCCCGCATCGTCCAGAATCTCCTCGACGAGGTCCTCGAAGGAAATCCCGTCGAACCGTGCCGCCTTCGGCAGGAGGCTCGTCTCCGTCATCCCCGGGATCGTGTTCGCCTCCAGGAAGAAGAGGTTCCCCGCCGGGTCGACCCGGTAATCGAGCCGCGCTGCCCCCCGCAGCGACAGGGCGGAAGCCGCCGTCCGCGTGAACTCCGCCGCCCGCTGGAGGATGTCGCGGTCCATCGGGACCGGGATCACGTATTCCGTCTGCCCCACGGTGTACTTGGAGTGGTAATCGTAGAACCCCGACCCGGATTTCGGGACGAGTTCGATCGCAGGGAGGACCCGCCCGTTCACGATTCCCACCGTGATCTCCCTTCCCGGAACGTACGCCTCGACGAGCACCCGGGTGTCGTACTTTCCCGCCTCGGCCACGGCGCCGCTCCACCCCCCGGCATCGCGGACGACGCTGACTCCGACCGTGGACCCCTCCCGATCCGGCTTCACCACGAGGGGGAAACCGAATGCCGGCGGGGCGGGAGCGATCAGCGCCTCCCCCTCGTAAAGGGCGTCCGGCGCGCAGGGGACCCCGGCGGACGCCGCGACCCGCTTGGCGAGCACCTTGCTCATCGAGAGGGCGGAGGCGGCGACGCCCGACCCGGTATACGGAACGCGGGCGAGCTCCAGGGCGCCCTGGATGCACCCGTCCTCCCCCAGCCGGCCGTGGAGGGCGAGGAAGGCCACGTCGACCTTCGCCTCCCGGATCGCCTGCAGCCAGTCCCCTTGGATATCGATCTCCATCACCGGGTATCCCTTTTGCCGAAGGGCCTTCGCGGCCGCGCCCCCCGTCCGGAGCGACACCTCCCGCTCCGAGGACTCCCCGCCCAGAAAAACCCCCACCGTCTTCCCCCGATACCGACCCTTCTCACTCATCTGCGATCCCCCACATCTTCACCTCGGTCGCAAGGGTGACGGCCGCAAGCTGTCGCACCGCCTCTCTCCCCCGCGCGATGAGCCGTACCACCTCGGAAGCGGTGGCCTCCCCCCGGTTGATCAGGAAATTGGCGTGCTTTTCGGAAAACATCGCATCCCCCTCCCGGGCGCCCTTCATCCCCGCCCTTTCCAGCAAGGACGCCGCCCTCTCCATGCCGGGAGGGTTCCGGAAGGTGGATCCGAACGTGCGCTCGCCCCAGGGCTGACTCGCGCGACGCCTCTCGTTCAGCGCCTTCATGCGGGAAAAGGATTCGTCGGAATTCCCGGGACGGAGCCGGAAGCCCGCCCGGACGATGATTCCCCCCACGGGGTACTCCGCCTCCCGGTAGGAGAAACGGATCTCCCTCGCAGGGATGCGGTGGATCTCCCCCGTGGCTTCCACGATCTCGACCCACTCGACGAGCTCCCCGATTTCCCGGTCGAACGCCCCGGCGTTCATCGTGAGCGCTCCGCCCACCGTGCCCGGAATCCCTCCCAGCTCCTCGGCCCCGGAAAGGGCGGACAGGGCGCAAAGGACCGAGAACCTCGGAACCATGACGCCCGCTTCCGCAACGGCTCTTTCCTCCGCGGAGAAGAGAACCTTCCCCATGTTCTTCTTGAGGCACACCACCGTGCCGCGAACGCCCGCATCCGACACGAGGAGGTTGCTGCCCGCACCCAGCGCCCGCGCGTCCCGGCCCGCACTCCGCTCCGACGCGAGGATCTCCTGCACTTCCCGCACCGAGTGGGGGAAAACCAGCCGGTCGGCGGGCCCCCCGATCCCCACGGTGGTGAACTCCCGCATCCTGGCGCCGAAGACCTCCTCGACCCTGTTCATCGCCCCCCTCGGCTGGTTCCTCTTTCCCCCGTCCCTAACGGGATACAACGCCTTCTCCCAGCTTCCAGACATCCCCGGCCCCCATGGTCAGAAAGATATCGCCCGGAAGCAGCCGCGGAACGATCTCCGGAACCGCCTCCCCGGCCTTCCCGGCGTAAATCACCGCCCGGTGCCCGTGGTCCCGAATCGCGTCGGCCAGCCGTTCTCCCGAGGCCCCCGGAATCGGCTCCTCCCCCGCCGGGTAGACCTCGAAAACGAACAGGAGGTCCGCATCGTTGAACGCGGAGACGAACTCCTGGAACAGGGCGTGCGTCCGGGAATACCGGTGCGGCTGGAAACCGACCACGATCCGGCGGCCCGGCCACACTTCCCGCGCCGCGGCCAGCGTCGCCCGGATCTCCGCGGGGTGGTGTCCGTAATCGTCGATCACCGTCACCCCCTCCCGCTCCCCCTTGACCTGGAATCGTCGATGCACCCCCCGGTAATCGGCCAGCCCCTCCCGGATCTTGTCGAAGGGAATCCCCAGCTCCGAGGCAACCGCCACCGCCGCAAGGGCATTGCTCACGTTGTGGCGGCCGGGCGCGGAGAGCGATGCCTCCCCGAGACTTTCCCCGCGATGGATCACCCGGAACCGGTTCGTCATCCCGGCCGGCACGACCTCGTCCGCCCGGTAATCCGCCTGCAGGGAGAAGCCGTAGGTGACGTAGGTCTTCTGAATCGCCGGGATGAGCTCCTGCACGTTCGGATGATCCACGCACAGGACGGCGAACCCGTAGAAGGGAACCTTGTTGAGGAAGTGGAGGAACGTCTCCTTGATCTGCCCGATGCCCGAGTAGTAGTCGAGGTGCTCCGCATCGATGTTGGTCACCACCGCCACCGTGGGAGACAGCCGCACGAACGACCCGTCGCTCTCGTCGGCCTCCGCCACCAGAAAATCGCCCGAGCCCAGCTTGGCGTTCGATCCGAGGCTGTTGAGCTTTCCTCCCACGACGGCGGTCGGGTCCCACCCGGCCGTGGCGAGAATGGTGGCCACCATCGAGGTGGTGGTCGTCTTGCCGTGCGTTCCCGCGATGGCGATGCCGTATTTCATCCGCATGAGTTCGGCGAGCATTTCCGCCCGGGGGATGACCGGGATCTTCCTCCGGTGCGCCTCGGCCACCTCCGCGTTGTCCGGGCGGACGGCCGAGGAGACCACCACCACGTGGGCGTCCTCCGGAATGTTCGCGGCGCCGTGCCCGGATCGGATCTCCGCCCCGAAATCGGAAAGCCGCTCGGTGAGGTCGGAAAGACGGAGGTCCGATCCGCTGACGCGGTACCCCAGGTTCAGGAGGAGCTCGGCGATCCCGCTCATCCCGATCCCGCCGATCCCGACGAAATGGATCCGGAGCCCTTTCCTATACATTTCCGCCGGCTCCTTTTCCCAGCTCGCGCAGGGCCGACCGGAGGATCGCCAGGGACGCCTCCGGCCGGGAGAAGCGCGCGGCCCCCTGCTCCGCCGCCTGTCTTCGTTCGGGGTCTTCCGACCAAAGGGAGAGCGCTTCCCGGACCTTCTCCACGGACGCCTCCTCCTGCCGAATCCAGACTCCGCCCCCTTCCGCGCAGAACTCCACGGCATTCCTTTCCTGATGGCGGTCGGCGGCGAACGGATACGGGATCAGCACGCACGGCTTCCCGAAAAGCGCCGCCTCCGCGATCGACAAGGCTCCGGCCCGCATCAGGACGGCATGGCAACGGGCGAATGCTTCTCCGATCCGATCCGTGAAGGGAAACGGCTCGACGGGAAGGCCCTCCTCCTTCACGACGCCTGCCACTCCGGCGAACTCCCTTTCGCCCGTCTGCAGGAGAAACCGCATCTCGCCTCCCTCGCCCTTCACGGCCCGCCCCATCCCCAGCACAAGCTCGTTGATCGCCCTGGCCCCCTGGGAGCCTCCCATCGCGAAGACGGTGAACGGGGGAAGCGGAGGGAGCTGTTCCCGGGATTCCGCGGCCGCCTCCACGATCTCCCGCCGGACGGGATTTCCCGAGACCGATGCTTTCCCGGGGGGAAAGTACGAAATCGCTCCCCCGAATCCCGTGTACACATGCCTGGCAACCCTCCCGAGCATCCGGTTCGACCTTCCGGGCACGGCGTTCTGCTCCTGGAGGAACAGGGGAATCCCCATGGCCGCCGCCGCCAGCGATACGGGCACGGAGGCATACCCGCCGATCCCGAATACGAAGTCGGGACGCCTGCGACGCAGAACCGAGAACGAGGCGCAAAGCCCGCCGACCATCCGGACCAGCCCCTGCAGCCCGCCTGCCCCCTTCCCACGGACCTGGCCCGCGGAGACGAAATCGATCTCGAATCCGCGTTCCGGGACCGCTCTCGCCTCGAGGCCCCCTTGCGTTCCGGCGAAGGACACGGAACCTCCCGGGAAGAGGGAGAGGAAAGCTTCAGCAAGCGCTATCCCCGGGAACACGTGCCCGCCGGTTCCCCCGCCTGCGATCAACAGGTTCCGCGACAAAAATTTCCGCCCCTTTCATCGATACGTTGGTGAGGACCCCGATCGCCGCGAGATGGAGGATGAGCGAGCTCCCCCCGTAGCTCAGGAAGGGCAGGACCATCCCCTTCGGCGGAAGCCTCTTCAAACCCACCATCATGTTCGCCAGCGACTGACCGCCGATCACGGTCGACACTCCCATCGCGAGGTACTTGCCGAAGGGGTCGCGTGCGCGCCGGCCGATCCGGAACCCCACCCAGACGAGCGTCAGGAAGCAGGCGCCCACGGCGACGACTCCCGCGAACCCGAGTTCCTCTCCGATGACGGAGAAGATATAGTCCGTGTGCATCTCCGGGAGGTAGAAGAGCTTCTGCTTTCCGGCACCGATCCCCGTCCCGAGGAGGCCTCCGTTCGAAAAGGCGATCAGGGACTGCACCACCTGATATCCCGCCGCGCGGGCCTGGGAGAACGGATCGAAGAAGGCCGAGATGCGAGCCATCCGGTACGGTTTCGCGGCGATCGCGAGGACCACGCCCACCATCCCCACGGCGCCGCAGCCCGCGAGAAGCTTCCACGGAAACCCGGCGATGAACAGCAGCGCCATGAACGACGCGGTGACGACCACCGCCATCCCGAAATCCGGCTCCTTGAGGATCAGCCCCACGTAGACGGCCAACACCACGAGCATCGGCAAGAACGCCCGACTCCCCCCGCGGACGGTTTCTCCCCTCCGGTCGATGGCATAGGCCGCGTAGGCGACGAGGGAGAACTTGGCGAGCTCGGAAGGCTGGAAGGTGAAGAGCCGGAGGTTGATCCACCGGGACGCGCCGTTCGCCGTGTGCCGGATCCCGGGGACGTAGACCAGGATGAGGAGCACGAGGGTCCCTCCCAGGAGAACCGCGATGTGCCGGCGGTAGATGTCGTAGTCGACCCGTGAGAGGAAGAGCGCCAGGCAAGATCCCAGCAGGAGGAAGAGAACCTGCCTCTTGAAATAGTATGCCGCGTCGTGCCCAAGCCTCTCGGAGGCCCCCGCGGTCACCGAGGAAGCGCTGTACACCATCACGGCTCCCAGCCCCACGAGGATCACGGTGCAGAGGGTGAGGATCAGGTTCTCGTGTCGTTTCCCGATGTTCATCGGGGCAGCCCCATCACCGCCTCCCGGAACGCCTCTCCGCGTTCCTCGAAGTTGCGGAACATGTCGAAGCTCGAACAGGCCGGGGAAAACACCACGACGTCGCCTTCCCGCGCGCAGGCCGCGGCTTCCCGGACCGCCTCGTCCACGGATCCGGCCGGCACGAGGGGCACCGCCCCCGCAAGTTCCCGCTCCATCCGTTCCCGGGCCTCGCCCAGAAGGACCACCGCCCGGGCCTTCCGCCGCAGCGGCTCCCGCAGGGGGCGGAAATCCACGCCCTTGTCCTTGCCCCCCGCGATGAGCACCACCGGCTCGGGGAACCCCTCGAGACACTTGAGGACCGCACCGACGTTGGTTCCCTTCGAGTCGTTGAAGAAGGATACCCCGCGTACCTTCCGGACGAACTCCACGCGATGCGGAAGCCCGGGAAAGGCCGCCAAACTTTTCCGGACCGCGTCCTGCGGGACCCCCATCCGACGTGCGCTCCCGACCGCCGCCATGGCGTTCTCCACGTTCTGCAACCCCCGGACCCGAAGAAGGGACAGCGGATATCGCTCCTCGACGGATCCGTCCCGGTAGACCATGTCCGTCCCCTCCCGGAAGACGCCCAGGGGAAGCGGTCCGGCGAGGGAGAACGGAATCCGCACGGAGGGGATCCCGGCCACCCGGGAGGACACCTCCGGGTCGTCGGCATTCACCACCGCCGCATCGTCCGGGCCCTGGTTCCGGAAGATCGCCATCTTCGCATCGGCGTAGGAGGCGAAATCGGGGTAGCGGTCCCGATGGTCCTCGGAGAGGTTCAGCAGAACGGCCACGGAGGGCCGGAAGGCGTCGATCGTCTCCAGCTGGAAGCTGGAGACTTCCACAACGGCCCAGTCGTACGACCCGACCGTCGCGGTCGCAAAGGGAGTTCCCAGGTTCCCGCCGACGAACACCCGGGGAAAGGCGCGCGAGGCCATGTCTCCCAGCAGGGTCGTTACCGTCGATTTCCCGTTCGTCCCCGTCACTGCGGCCACCTTCCCGGAAAACCGGCGGAAACCGAGCTCCAGCTCCCCCCACACGGGCGTCCCGGCGCGGACCAGCGCCCGGAGAGGGAGCTTCTCCCGCGGAACCCCGGGAGAGAGGACCACAAGGTCCGCCTCCTGGACCGCCTCAATCGAAAATCGGCCTTCGCGGAAGAAGGCCTCCGGGGGGACGGGGTGCCCGAGAGACCGCTCCACCTCCTCCTTCGGACGCTCGTCGAGCAGGGTGACCCGCGCCCCCTCGCGCAGAAGGAGCAGGGCCGAAGCGATCCCCGATCTCCCGGCCCCGACCACGTATGCGTGTTTGCCCCCAAAGGTCTCCATCTCACCGGATCTTGAGCGTGCTGATCGCCAGGAGCGCCAGGATGATCGAGATGATCCAGAACCGGACGATGATCTTCGGCTCCGCCCAACCCTTCAGTTCGAAGTGATGGTGGACCGGCGCCATCCGGAAGATCCGCTTCCGCGTAGTCTTGTAGGAGAAGACCTGGAAGATCACCGAAAGGGCCTCCATGACGAACACCCCCCCGACGAGGACCAGGACGATCTCCTGCTTCACCATCACGGCCACGACGCCGATCGCCGCGCCGATGGACAGCGATCCGGTATCCCCCATGAATACCTGGGCGGGGTAGGTGTTGAACCAGAGGAAACCGATCCCCGCCCCGGCCATGGCGCCGCAGAAGATGGTGAGCTCCCCCGCCCCCGGAACGTAGGGGATCTGCAGATAGTTCGCGATCTTCACGTGCCCTGTGAGATACGCGAACAGCATGTACGTCCCGGCGGCGATGATGGCGGGGCCGATGGCCAATCCGTCGAGGCCGTCGGTCAGGTTGACGGCGTTCGAGGCCCCCACGATCACGAGGATGATGAACGGGATGTAGGCGATCCCCAAGGAGGGGTTGATCTTCTTGAAGAAGGGGATGCTCACCTTGTCCTGGATTCCGATGTCCATGTAGATCAGCGTCGCCGCCACTCCGGCGAGGAGGATCTGGGTCGTGAATTTCGCCTTCGCGGTCAGCCCCCGGGGGTCCTTCCGGATCACCTTCCGGTAGTCGTCGAGGAACCCGATGGCGCCGTATCCGACGGTCACGAACAGGGCGATCCAGATGTAGGGGTTCAAGAGGTTCGCCCACAGCAGCGTCGGGATCACGATGGCCAGAACGATCAGGAGTCCCCCCATCGTCGGAGTTCCTTCCTTGGCGAGATGCCTTTCCGGCCCGTCCCTCCGGATGGTCTGACCGATCTGGTGGGAGCCGAGCTCGCGGATGAGCCACGGCCCGATGATGAAGCACAGGAGGAGCGCGGTGATCGAGGCGTAGATCGTGCGGAACGTGATATACCGAAACACATTGAAGAAGGAGTAGTCGACGTGCAGAGGATAGAGAAGATGGAACAGCATCAGCCTTTCGCCCACTCCTTTTCCACGTCCGCGGCGATTTCCTCGAGCCGCATTCCCCGGGATCCCTTGATCAGGACGATGTCCCCTTCCCTGAGCGCAGCCGCCACCGACTCCCGCAGGGTCGTACGGTCCCCGGCGTGCGTGATCCGGCCCGGATCCATCCCCCCCTCCCGCGCGCCGCGGGCGATCGACTCCGCCTCGCTCCCGTGCGTGAACAGCAGGTCCGGCCCGATCCCGGCGAGCAGGTGCCCGATCCGGAAATGGGAGGCCGCGGACGCCTCCCCCAATTCGAGCATGTCCGCCAGAACCACGACGCTCCGCCGCCCCCGGCGGAGGGCCTTCAGATTTTTCAGGGCCGCTTCCACGGAGGCGGGATTCGCATTGTAGGTGTCGTCGAGGAGCAACCCCCCTCCCCGGAGGGGAACGGGGCGAAACCGTCCGAGGCCGGGCTCGACGTTCCGGAATCCCTCCTCCATCTCCGCCGGGCGCAGGCCCAGGGCGTACGCCGCCGCCACGGCGGCCAGAGCGTTCATCAGGTTATGATGCCCCGTCAGGGGGAGGGAGGAGGCGAACTGCCCGGAAGGGGTTCGAACCGCGATCCGCATCCCGGAATCGTCCATGTGCAAGATCCGCCCCGAGATCTCGTTGAGCGCGACGCCATAATAGATCCGTGCCGCCCGGCTCCGCCCCGCCTCCCGCATCACCCGAAGGTCCATCGCGTTCACCACGGCCGTCCCCCACTCCGTAAGCGCCCGGTACAGATCCCCTTTCTCCCGGGCGATCCCCTCGAGGCTCCCGAGTCCCTTCAAGTGGGCCGGCGCGATGTTGGTGACGATTCCCACGTCGGGCGACGCGATCGCCGCCAGGCGCGCGATCTCCCCCGGCTGGTTCGTCCCCATCTCCAGCACCGCAACGTCGTGGGCCGCGGACAGGTCGAGCAGGGCCAGGGGCATCCCGACCAGGTTGTTGCGGTTCCCGGGATTCCGGAGGACCTTCCGGCGTTGGGAAAGCAGCGCCGCGAGCATCTCCTTCGTGGACGTCTTGCCGGTGCTGCCCGTGATCCCCACGAGGGGAATGTCGCGAAACCGCTCCCGATGCGCCCTGGCCAGATCCCCCAGCGCCTCGACCGGGTTGCGCACGACGAACACCGGCTTCCCGGCGAGGATCTCGGGAGGGACCTTCCGCGCCCCTTCCTCCGACACGATCGCGGCCTGCGCCCCCCGGCGGATCGCCTCCTCCACGAACTCGGCGCCGTCGACCCGCTCCCCGGGAAGGGCGACGAAGAAACCGCCGGCTTCCACTTCCCTGCTGTCGGTGGTCACCGGACCGATGGGCTCCCGGGCGGAAATCCCCGTCCCGCCCCGCAACGGGTGGAGGACCCCGATCACGTCCGCGAGCGTCAACCTACCGGTCACCGGCCAGGATCGCCCTGACCGTCTCCCTGTCGTCGAACGGCAGGCTCCGGTCCCCGATGAGCTGGACATTTTCGTGTCCTTTCCCGGCGATCGC
>DASUAN010000160.1:0-2166 GCA_035763765.1 Candidatus Deferrimicrobiaceae bacterium | reverse complement strand
CGGTGACCTGGCGGGAATCGCTCGGGCGGGCGCTGGAGGGTTCCGGGTCTCCGGACGATGCGGCTCTCCTCCTCCGGGAGGCGCCGCTGTTCGACCTGGGTCGCGCCGCCGACGCGGTCCGGCGGCGGATCCACCCGGACGGGGTTGTCACCTACATCGTCGACCGGAACGTGAACTACACGAACATCTGCGCCTGCGGCTGCTCCTTCTGCGCCTTCTACCGGGAGAAGGGGGCCCCCGACGCCTACCTCCTCTCCGTCGAAGAGCTGTCGAGGAAGATCGAGGAGACGCTGGCGCTCGGGGGGACGCAGATCCTCCTGCAGGGCGGCCTGCACCCCGACTGGGGGATCGAGGAGGCGGTCCGCCTCGTGCGCGCGGTGAAGCGGCACCCGATCCGGCTGCACGGCTTTTCCCCCCCCGAGATCTGGCACTTCGCGAGCCGGTCGGGGATCGGCGTCGGCGAGGCGATCTCCCGCCTCGTGGAGGCCGGGCTCGACTCGATCCCCGGCGGGGGAGCCGAGATCCTGGACGACGAGGTCCGCGGGCTCATCAGCCCGAGGAAGATCGGCTGGGAGCAGTGGGCGGCGGTCATGCGGGAGGCGCACCGCCTCGGGCTGCCCACCTCCGCGACGATGATGTTCGGGAGCGTCGAGACGCCGGAGCAGGTCGCGACGCACCTGGGAAGGGTCCGGGATCTGCAGGCGGAAACCGGGGGGTTCGCCTCGTTCATTCCCTGGACCTTCCAGCCGGGAAACACCGCCCTCTCCCGGGACCCCCGGCACGGGACCGGCGGAAGGAACGGCCTCGGCCACCCGCTCGGCTACCTCCGGGTCCTGGCCGTCTCCCGGCTCCTGCTCCGGAACGTCCCCAGGCTCCAGGTCTCCTGGGTGACGATGGGGGCCAAGGTGGCGCAGCTGGGGCTGTTCTTCGGGGGGAACGATTTCGGCAGCACGATGATCGAGGAAAACGTGGTGGCGGCGGCGGGGGTCTCCTTCCGGATGAGCGAGGAGGAGATCATCGCGACGATCCGCGACGCGGGGTTTGTCCCCGCCAGACGGGAGGCCTACGCATGCTCGACGTGAAGTTCGTCCGGGACCATCTCGACGAGGTGGCGGAGGCGCTGCGGAAGCGCCGTTCGACCCTCTCCCTCGCGGGGTTTGCGGAGCTCGACCGGTCCCGGCGGGAGGCGCTGGTCGCCGTGGAGGCGCTCCGGGCGGAGCGCAACGCCGTCTCCGAGGAGATCGGGAGGCTGCGGCGGGAGAAACAGGACGCCTCCTCCCGGATGGAGCGGATGAAGGAGGTTTCCGCCCGGATCAAGGAGATGGAGGCGGGCCTTCCGGACATCGAGCGGCGGATGGAGGAGACGCTCCTGTCGATTCCGAACCTCCCCGACCCGTCGGTCCCCGAGGGGGCGGGGGAGGAGGACAACCCGACCGTCCGGACCTGGGGCGCCCCCCCGGCGTTTTCCTTCCCGGTCCGGGACCATGTCGACGTCGGCACGGCGCTCGGCATCCTCGACTTCGACCGCGCGGCCAAGATCGCCGGGGCCCGCTTCTGCCTGATGAAGGCGGCCGGCGCGCTGCTGGAGCGGGCGCTGATCAACTTCATGCTCGACGTCCACACCCGGGAGCATGGCTACACGGAGATGCTTCCCCCCTTCCTGGCGAACTCCGCCTCCTTCCTCGGAACGGGCCAGCTGCCCAAGTTCGAGGAGGACCTCTTCAAGGTCGCCGGGACCGACTGGTACCTCGTCCCCACCGCCGAGGTCCCGGTCACGAACATCGTCCGGGACGAGATCCTTCCCGCCGAATCGCTTCCGCTGAAGATGACCGCCTACACCCCCTGCTTCCGGGCCGAGGCCGGCTCGCACGGCAAGGATGTCCGCGGGATGATCCGGCAGCACCAGTTCAACAAGGTGGAGCTGGTCAAGGTCTGCCGCCCCGAGGAGTCGGGGGAGGAGCTCGAGTCGCTCACCGCCGACGCGGAGGCCATCCTCCGGAGGCTGGGGCTGCCCTACCGGGTGGTGACGCTGTGCACCGGCGACCTGGGGTTCGCCTCCGCGAAGACCTACGACCTCGAGGTATGGCTCCCCTCCCAGGAGCGCTACCGGGAGATCTCCTCCTGCAGCAGCTTCACCGACTTCCAGGCCCGGCGCGCGAAGATCCG
>DASUAN010000159.1:0-2134 GCA_035763765.1 Candidatus Deferrimicrobiaceae bacterium | reverse complement strand
TGGCTGGCGGCGAGGTGTACGCGAAGCTGGAATGGATGAACCCCTTCGGCTCCATCAAGGACCGCACCGCCCGGTATCTCCTCGAGGGCCTGCAACGGGACGGGGGGATTGCAGGGAAAAGGATCGTGGAGCCCACCTCGGGAAACACGGGGATCGCCCTCGCCGCCCTCTCGAACATCTTCGGGCTTCCCTGCACGATCACGATCCCATCCGGGGCTCCCGAGGAGAAGATCGTGCTGCTCAGGCTCCTGGGAGCCGAGGTGTGGCCCACGCCCGACGACCTGTGCCCGGTCGACCATCCCAAGGACGGCGCAATCGCTCTCGCGCGGACGTTCATCACATCCGAAGCGACCCGGGACCGGTACGTCATGCCAAACCAGTACGAGAACCCCGACAACGTGCGTGCCCATTACGAGACGACCGGCCCGGAGATCTGGGAGCAGACGGAGGGGAAGGTTACCCACTTCTTCGCGGGGTACGGCACTTGCGGGACGATCACGGGGGTGGCGAAGTACCTGAAGGAGAAGAACCCGGAAGTCCGGGTCGTCGCCATCGAGCCCGAGAGGGGCCACCGACTCTCCGGCCTGAAGAACTTCGAGGAGAGCAGGACGCCGGGGATCCTCGACCGGTCCCTGGTCGACAAGACCGTGCACGTCCCCGATCAGCATGCCTACCGCACAACGATTCGGCTCGCCCGGGAGGAGAGCCTCCTCACGGGGCCCTCCACGGGCGCGATCGTCTGGGCGGCCCTCCAGGAGAACCTCCCCCCCGGGACGGTGTCCGTGTGCATCTCCCCGGACAACGCGTTCAAGTACGTCTCGTTCCTCGCCGAATACGTGGCGGGCGACGGGGTCCCGGAATTGAGCCTTCCCGCATGAACATCGACGACTACAAGGAGCTCAAGAAGGGCGGGATGATGCGCCAGAAGGAGGCGGGGCGGTTCTCCGTCCGTCTCCACATCGTGGGGGGGAACCTCACCGCGGAGCAGATGCGGGCGATCTGCGAGGCCGCGGAGAAGTTCGGCCGCGGGGCCGTTCATCTCACGGCGCGGCAAGGGGTCGAGATCCCGAACGTTCCGACGGAGTCGCTCTCCGCCGTCAAGGAATCCCTCGGCAAGACCGGCGTCGGTGTGGGAGTGTGCGGTCCGACCGTCCGGACGGTGACCGCCTGCCAGGGGTGCCACGTCTGCCCAAGCGGTGTGATCGACGCACCGGAACTTGCCTTGGCCGTCGACCGGGAGTTCTACGGAAAACCGGTCCCTCACAAGTTCAAGGTCGGGATCTCCGGGTGCGTCAACAACTGCCTCAAGGCCGAGGAGAACGACATCGGGATCAAGGGGTGGATCGAGCCCCGCTGGGGTGGGCAGGCGTGCACCTTCTGCGGGATCTGCGCGGCGGTATGCCCCGCCCACGTGATCGATGTCTCCCCGGACCGTGGGGTTTTCTCCGTAGCGAACGAAGGGTGCATCGGGTGCGGGGACTGCATCGTGTCATGCCCGACCCGGGCCATGGAGATCGGGAACCAGGGGTATCGGTTGTACGCGGGCGGCAAGTTCGGACGGATCCCCTTCCTCGGCCGGAGGATCCTGGGGATCCTGCGTACCTCCGAAGAGGTCGTCGCGGCGATCCGGGCCGTCATCGAGTTCTACCGGGCCGAGGGGAAATCGCGGGAGCGTTTCGGCGACACGCTGATGCGCACCGGCTTCGCCGCGCTGGAATCACGGGTAACGGGGAGGATCGGCGAACCATCATGATCCCTACGCTCGACATTACGAAGGACGTATGCCCGATGACGTTCGTGAAGGTAAAGATGGGGCTCGCGAAGATCCCCCCGGCAGGGAAGCTCAACGTCCTCCTCGCCGAGGAGGCGCTGAAGAACGTGATCTCTTCCCTTAAGCAGGAGGGGCATCGGGTTTCCCAGGTCAGCAGACAGGAATCCGCTTTCCTCATCGTCGTGGAAAAGGAAGGGGAACGCGCTTGACGGGGATATTCTCTATATTTACAATCGGATATATAGAATAAAGATCCGGAGGAAGGATGCGACTGTCGAAAAAAACGGAATACGCTCTCCGGGCGCTTATTTACGCGGCCGGTCACCCGGAAGGAACCACGTTCCAGATCAAGGAACTGGCGGA
>DASUAN010000158.1:0-6710 GCA_035763765.1 Candidatus Deferrimicrobiaceae bacterium | reverse complement strand
GGGATCTTCTCCGGGCCGCTCGAGCACAGCATCCTCGCGAGGGCCAGAGAGGCAGGGCTGCTCCGTGTCGAGGTGCACGACCTGCGGGAGTACGCGCAAGGGAAGCACCGGGTGACCGACGAACCGCCGTTCGGAGGGGGGGGCGGCATGGTGATGAAGCCGGAGCCGTTTTTTTCGGGGGTGGAGGCGATCCGGGAGCGGTTCGGGCCGGGGAAGGCGGTCCTCCTGTCCCCCCAGGGGGAGCTGCTCACGCACCGGCTAGCGCGGCGGCTGGCCGCGGAGGCGCACCTCATCCTCCTGTGCGGACGGTACGAGGGGGTGGACCAGCGCGTGGCCGACCACCTGGCCGACTTCGAGGTGTCCATCGGGGATTACGTCCTCACCGGGGGGGAGCTCCCCGCCCTCGTGCTGATCGACGCGGTGGCCCGGTTCGTGCCCGGCGTGATCGGGGATCCGCAGGCGCCGCACCGGGACTCCTTCGAGGAGGGGATCCTCGAGGGCCCGCAGTACACCCGGCCCCGGGAGTTCCGCGGGTATCCGGTTCCCGACGTCCTCCTGTCGGGAAACCACGCCGAGATCGAGAAGTGGCGCCGGGAGGAAGGGAAGCGAAGGACCCAAGCCAGGCGCCCCGATCTTCTGAAGAAAAAGTTGACACCCGGTGGCGGCGTGGAATAGATTACCTAGTCTTGTCTTCCACCAGGGATCGAATCGGGAAAGGGGTTTTGGCGATGAGCAATCTCCTCAGGGAACTCGAGAAATCGCAGCTCCGGAGCGACCTCCCGGCGTTCAAGGCCGGGGACACCGTGCGCGTCTACCTTCGGATCCGGGAAGGGGAGAAGGAGCGCGTGCAGTACTTCGAGGGGATCGTCATCGGGTTCCACCGGAACGGCCCTTCCACCACCTTCAAGGTCCGCAAGGAGTCGTACGGCGTGGGCGTGGAACGGACCTTCCCCCTCAACTCCCCGCTCATCGAGAAGATCGAGGTGAAGAAGCGGGGGGACGTCCGCAGGGCGAAGCTCTTCTTCCTGCGCAAGGTCTCCGGCAAGAAGGCCCGGATCCGCGAGAAGAAGGACTGGCTCGGGAAGAAGGGGATCGTCGTCCCGGCCGAAGGGGAGGCGGAATCCCTGGCGGAGGACACCGTCGCGCCGGAGGAAGGGGCGCAGGCCGAGGGCACGGAGACCAGGGAGTAGGGCCTCCCGTTGGACGGCTTCGAGGCGTGGGCGCGTGCGAAGGGGTTCCGCACGGTGGCCGGCGTCGACGAGGCCGGCCGGGGGCCGCTCGCCGGGCCGGTCGTGGCGGCGGCCGTCGTGCTTCCCCCGGGGTTTCACCGGCCGGAACTTCGCGATTCGAAGGCCCTTTCCCCGAAAGCGAGGGAAAGGGCTTTTTTTGTCGTCACCTCCCACGCGGTCTCCTTCGCGGTCGCCCATTCCACCCATGAGGAGATCGACCAGGTCAACATCCTGCAGGCGTCGCTCCTCGCGATGCGCCGGGCAGTGGAAAAACTGGAACCCGTACCGGACTTTCTGTACATCGACGGGAATGTCCCGATCTCCGCGGCGCCGGACGGCCCGTGGCGGGGGATCCGACAGGAGCCGATCGTTTCCGGGGACACCCGTTGCGTCTCCGTCATGGCGGCCTCGATCCTCGCCAAGGTCGCCCGGGACCGGCTGATGGTCGAGTACGACCGCGTCTATCCCGGGTACGGCTTCGCTTCCCACAAGGGCTACCCGACGAGGGCCCACCTGGCCGCCCTTCGCCGGCTCGGTCCCTCCCCGATCCACCGGAAGACGTTCCGAGGGGTCCTTCCCGGGTGACCCGGCCGCCGGAGGAGAGGACGGCGGCGGGCCGCGAGGCGGAAGCGTCGGTCTGCGCGTATCTCGGGGAACGGGGGGTGCGGATCGTGTCGCGGAACTTCCGGGCCCGCGGAGGCGAGGTCGACATCGTCGCCAGGGACGGGGACGTTCTCGTCTTCGTCGAGGTGCGCTTCCGCGAGGAGGACGGGCACGGTCTGCCGGAGGAGTCCGTCGGGATGGCCAAGCGCAGAAGGATCGTGGCGGCGGCCAGAGGTTACCTGGCGACAATTCCACCGGAGACGTGGAGGGAGGTCCGGTTCGACGTCGCCGCGGTCGACGGCGGCGGGCCCGCTCCCGTCATCCGGTACTACCCGGGCGCGTTCGACGCCAAAGGGACGATTCTTTAGCCGAAGAATTCCTCGGCGATGTGGAAGATCCCCATGTTGACCGTTTTCGACTGCGCGGTGGCTTCGGCCAAAGGGACGGCGACGATCTCTTTCCCTTGGAGGGCGGCCATCTTCCCGAACTCCCCCCGGTGGGCCATCTCGGTGGCGAATACACCGAACCGGGTGGCGAGCACCCTGTCGTGGGCGGTCGGGGAGCCCCCCCGCTGGATGTGGCCGAGCACGACGTACCGGGTTTCGAATGTCGTCCGCTTCTCGATCTCCTTTGCAAGGACCTGCGAGATCCCTCCCAGCCGGACGTGCCCGAACTCGTCGGTCTTCATCTCCTGGATGATCAGCTGGCCGCTTTCACCCGGCATCTCCGCGAACTTCGCACCCTCGGCCACGACCACGATACTGAAACTCTTTCCGCGGCTGTGGCGGCGAAGGATCAGTTCGCATACCTCGTCGATGTCGATCAGTTTTTCCGGGATGAGGATCACGTGCGCCCCGCCTGCGATCCCCGAGAAGGTCGCGATCCATCCCGCGTTGCGCCCCATCACCTCGATCACCATGACCCGGTTGTGGGATTCGGCCGTCGTGTGGATCCGGTCGATGGCATCGGTGGCGATGGAGACCGCCGTGTCGAACCCGAAGGTGAAGTCGGTTCCCGACAGGTCGTTGTCGATCGTCTTGGGGACGCCCACCACCGGCAGGCCGCGCTCGTAGAGCTTGCTCGCCGCGCCCAGGGTGTCCTCGCCCCCGATGGCGACGAGCGCGTCGAGGCCGAGCAGGCGGAAGTTCTTCAGAACCTTGTCCGGGCCGCCGGGGTCCTTGAAGGGGTTCGTGCGGGAGGTGCCGATGATGGTGCCGCCGATGTGCAGGATCCCCGAGACCATCTTCGTGTCGAGGTCGGTGTAGGCGATGTCGACGAGCCCCTTCCACCCGTTCCGGACGCCCACCACGCGGGAATCGTAATTGTCGGATTTCCGAACCACCGCCCGGATGACTGCATTGAGGCCCGGGCAATCCCCGCCGCCCGTCAGCACGCCGATCTTCATCTTCCCTTCCCCCTGATTTGATGATCGGTAAAGTATAGCAGAGTCCCGCTCGCCGCAATTGAAAGGATCGGAGCGATGTGGTAGGTTATAAAACTTATATCCCTTTAGGAAAGAAAGGAAAATCGGTGTCCGTCCCCGCCAGGGAAAAGGTCGAGCTGCTTTCCGGGAACGAGGCGATCGCCCGGGGGGCGTTCGAGGCCGGCGTGAAGGTCGCCTCCGCGTACCCCGGGACCCCGAGCACGGAGATCCTCGAGAACTTCGCCCGGTACGAGGGCGTCTACGCGGAGTGGGCCCCCAACGAGAAGGTGGCGGTCGAGGTCGCCCACGGCGCCTCGATGGCCGGGGTCCGGGCCCTTGCGGTGATGAAGCACGTGGGGGTGAACGTCGCCGCGGACCCGATCTTCACCGCCTCCTACACGGGGGTGCGCGGGGGATTCGTGATCGTCACCGCCGACGACCCCGAACTGCACTCCTCCCAGAACGAGCAGGACAACCGGCACTACGCCGTCGCGGCGAAGATCCCGATGCTGGAGCCGTCCGACTCCTGGGAGGCGAAGGAGTTCACGAAGCTCGCCTTCCAGCTCTCGGAGCGGTACGACACGCCGGTGTTTCTCCGGAGCACCACGCGGATCTCCCACGCCAAGGGGGCGGTCCGGCTCGGCGATGTGGAGGGATCTCCCGTCGTCCCCGGGTTCGTTCGGGACCCGGCCAAGTGGGTCATGCTTCCCGAGAACGCGAAGCGGCGCCACGTCCTCGTGGAGGAGAGGATGCGGTCCCTCGCGGAGTTCGCGGAAGGATTCGAGGGCAACCGGATCGAATGGGGCGACCGGGGATTGGGGATCATCACCGCGGGGGTCTCGTACCAATACGCCCGGGAGGCCTTTCCCGACGCGTCGGTCCTCAAGCTGGGGATGGCGCACCCGCTTCCGTCGCGGCTCATCCGGGAGTTTGCGGCGGGCGTCTCCCGCGTCGTGGTGGTCGAGGAGCTGGACCCGCACCTCGAGACGCACGTGAAGACCCTGGGGATCGCCGCGCAGGGGAAGGAGATCATCCCCCTCGTGGGGGAGCTTTCCCCCCGGATCGTCCGGGAGGGGATCTCCGGGGAAGCGGTCCCCGTCCGCCCGGCGAAGGGACTCCCGGGAAGGCCGCCGAACCTCTGTCCGGGATGCCCGCACCGGGGGCTCTTCTACGTCCTCAACAAGTTCAAGGTCACGGTGGCCGGCGACATCGGGTGCTACACCCTCGCCGCGCTCCCCCCCCTCGGCGGGATGGATACCTGCGTCTGCATGGGCGCCTCCATCGGAAACGCCTTCGGGATCGAGAAGGCGCTGGGAAAGGCGGCCCTGGGCAAGGTGGTGGCGGTCATCGGGGACTCCACCTTCATCCACTCGGGGATCACTCCCCTGATCGATATCGTGTACAACCGCGGGTTCTCCACGGTGATCATCCTGGACAACCGGACGACCGCGATGACCGGGGCGCAGGAGAACCCGGCCACGGGAAGAACGCTCATGGACGAGCCCTCCCGCCGGCTGGATCTCGCCGCGCTCTGCCGCGCCGTGGGGGTGGACCACGTCTACACGGTCAACCCGCACGACATGGCGCAGACGGAGGCGGTCCTGCGTCGGGAGCTCTTCCGCGAGGAGCCGTCCGTGATCATCACCGAGGCGCCGTGCGTTCTCCTCCCGGACCACCGGAAGGCGAAGCGCCCCGTCTACGAGGTGATCCCCGACCTGTGCACCGGGTGCATGGCGTGCAGCAAGCTCGGATGCCCCGCGATCGAATGGGTGCCGTTTGCGCCGGAGGAGGCGGTCGCGGCGGGGAAGAAGGCGACCCAGAAGGGGATGGCCCGGATCAACCCTCTTCTGTGCGACGGGTGCAACCAGTGCCCTCAGCTTTGCAAGTTCAAGGCGATCCTGGAGAGGAAGGATTGAAGAAGCCGCGCGGGAACGTCTTCCTCGCGGGCGTGGGAGGGCAGGGGATCCTTCTCGCGTCGGAGGTCCTGGGGGAGGCGTTCCTCCTTAGCGGATTCGACGTCAAGAAAAGCGAGGTCCACGGGATGGCCCAGCGGGGGGGGGCGGTGACGACCCACCTGCGGTACGGTCCGAAGGTGTTTTCCCCGCTCATCGAGCCGGGGACGGCGGACCTGCTGATCGCTTTCGAAAAGATGGAGGCCCTTCGGTTCGCGCATTTCCTCCGGCCCGGCGGCGCCGCGGTGGTCAACGCGCAGGAGATCATGCCCCCGTCGGTCGCCACGGGGCGGGAGAGGTACCCGGAGCGGATCGAGGAGCGGCTCGCGGAGGTGACCCCGAAGCTCTACCTGGTCGACGCCCTGGCCGCGGCCCTCTCGCTGCGGGAGGTGCGGGCGGTGAACATGGTGATGGTGGGGGCCGCGTCGCACCTGCTTCCGCTTCCGGAGGCGAGTTACCTGGGGGCCCTCCGGGTGCGCCTCTCGGAGAGGGTCGTGGAGGTGAACGAGCGGGCGTTTCGCGCCGGCCGCGGGCTGCTCGTCTCCCACGGGGCGGGGGGATAGCCGGGGGGATCGGCCGGAACCGCCTTTTTCGAAGGACGGAAGGAGGAGAAATGATCTGGGACGACGAGTTCGAGACGCTTCCGCGCGAGGCGCTGGAGGCGCTGCAGTCGAAGCGCCTTCGGGATCTGGTCGACCGGGTGCACGCCGCGGTCCCTTTCTACCGCCGCAAGCTGGACGACGCCGGATGCCGCGCCGGGGACGTCCGGGGGATTTCGGACCTGCCGGGCCTGCCCTTCACCACGAAGGAAGATCTGCGGGAGACGTACCCGTTCGGGCTGTTCGCCGTTCCGATGGAGCGGGTCGTGCGGGTCCACGCCTCCTCCGGGACGACCGGCAAGCCGACCGTCGTCGGCTACACCCGCCGGGACATCGACATCTGGTCGGAGCTCATGGCCCGCACGCTCGCCTGCGGAGGGACGACGAAGGGAGACGTGGTCCACAACGCCTACGGGTACGGCCTGTTCACGGGGGGGCTGGGAGCGCACTATGGCGCGGAGAGGATCGGCGCGACCGTCATCCCGATCTCGGGCGGGAACACGAAGCGCCAGATCATGCTCATGCAGGACTTCGGGTCCACCATTCTCCTGTGCACGCCCTCCTACGCCCTCAACCTCGCCGAGGTGATGGCGGAGGACGGCGTCGACCCGGCCTCCCTGCGGCTCAAGTGCGGGCTGTTCGGCGCCGAGCCCTGGAGCGAGTCGATGCGCGGGGAGATCGAGCGGAAGCTCAAGATCAGCGCCCTCGACATCTACGGCCTCTCGGAGGTCATCGGCCCGGGGGTGGCGTCCGAGTGCATCGAGGAGAAGCGCGGCCTGCACATCTTCGAGGACCACTTCATCCCGGAGATCATCGTCCCGTCGACGGGGAAGGTGCTTCCCTATGGAGAGGCGGGGGAGCTCGTTTTCACCACGATCACCAAGGAGGCGTTTCCCGTGATCCG
>DASUAN010000157.1:0-2378 GCA_035763765.1 Candidatus Deferrimicrobiaceae bacterium | reverse complement strand
ATCCTCCGGAGGGACATCCTCGGCGTCGTTCTCGCCCACGAGCTTGACGTACCCACCGAGGGGAACGGCGGATATCAGGTACTCGGTTTCCCCCCGCTTGACCCCCACGAGCTTCGGACCGAACCCGAAGGAGAACTTCGTCACCCCCACGCCGAGCCTCCGGGCGATGAGGAAGTGGCCGAATTCGTGCACGAAGATGAGAATCCCCAGAACGAAGATAAAGGAGAGGAGGTAGATCACGGCCGGTTCGGTCTCCTCATGCGGGATATGACGCGGGAGGCCCCTTCCCGTGCTTCGGCATCCGCGCGGAGTACATCTTTCAGAGTAACAGGAGCCTTCTCCCTTTTCCACGACGACATCAGGATCTTCCCCACCCGCACGATGTCGGTAAAGCGGATCCTCCCTGCGAGAAAGGCGTCCACCGCGACCTCGTTCGCCGCATTGAGGATGGCCGGACTGGTTCCCCCCGCCTTCGCGGCGGCGTATGCCAGGGAGAGGGCCGGAAAGTTCTTCCGGTCCGGTGGCTCGAACACCCAGCCGTCCATTCGATGCGGCAGCAGTCGGGGCAGTTCCAGCGGAAGCCGTTCGGGATACGAAAGGGCGTACCCGATGGGGATTCGCATGTCGGGGATCCCAAGCTGCGCGATCAGGCTCCCGTCCCGGTATTCCACCAGGGAATGCACGATCGACTGGGGATGGATGAGGACGTCGATCCGGTCCGGGGGGAGATCGAAGAGCCAGGTCGCCTCGATCACTTCCAGTCCCTTGTTCATCAGGGTGGCGGAATCGATCGAGATCTTCGCACCCATGCGCCAGGTCGGGTGCCCCAGGGCCTCCGGAACCGTCGCGTCGCGCATCTGCCGGAAGGTGCGGTGCCGGAACGGCCCGCCGGAAGCCGTGAGGATGACCCGGGAGATGTCCTCCTTCCGGTGGCCCTCGATCGCCTGGAACACCGCGGAGTGTTCGCTGTCGATGGGAAGAATTCCACCCCCGCCGGCCTTCGCGGCCTCCACGAGAAACTTCCCCGCCAGCACGAGGAGCTCCTTGTTGGCCAGGGCGATCCGCTTCCCTTTCCGCGCAGCCGCGATGACGGGCCGGATCGAGGTTACCCCGGCGGCCGCCGCCAGGACGATCTCCGTTCCCTCCGAGCAGGCCGCGTCGGTCATTCCCTGCTCACCGAACAGGACGCGGGTCCCTCCGGGACGACGGTCCAGCCGGGAAGGGGGGATCTCATCGGAGAGACAGACGATGCGGGGCCGGAAGCGGCGTGCCTGCGCGCTCAGTTCCGCGGCGTTTTTTCTCGCGCAAAGCGCCGTTACCCGGAATCTCCCGGGAAACCTCGAGATCACGTCGAGGGCGTTCCGGCCCACCGAGCCCGTAGAGCCCAGGACGGCGACGCCTTTGGGCCGCCTCATCCCCGCCCTCCGGCGAGCGGAGCGAGCAGCGCGAGCAGGTAAAGGACGGGGCCCGCGGCGATCACGGCATCCACCCGGTCGAACATCCCCCCGTGCCCCGGAAGGAGCGTCCCGCTGTCCTTCACTCCTGCGGCTCGCTTGAGGAGCGACTCGAAGAGGTCCCCCGCCTGCCCGGCCATCCCGACGACCGCGGAAGCGAGGGAAACGAACCCGGGGAGGACCCCGGGCAGGAACAGGGCGCCGTAGCCGGTTCCCAGCGCGATGCTTGCCGCCAGCCCCCCGACGGCTCCCTCGACCGTTTTTCCCGGCGAGATCTTCGGGGAGAGGGGCCGCTTCCCGAACCGCTTTCCGACGAAATAGGCGAAGGTGTCCCCCGCGAAGACCGAGACCAGACCCAGGAGGATCCAGCGATCCCCGGCGGGGAGGTCGATGGTTCGGGGATAGGTGGACAGAAACCCGCCGATGTAGACCGCACCTAGCGCCGCCAGCGCGGCTCCCCGCGCCCTTTCGACCGGGGACTCCTCGCCCGCCAGGAAGTGAAACGCCGCAAGGGCGACGCCGCACAGCACGGCCGCCCCTGCCGCACGGAACGGAAGGAGGATCCCGAAGAGGTAGACCAGGCCGGTCACCGCCACGCCGGACCAACGATCCCGTGCGGTGGAGAAGAACATGCGGAAATACTCGCCTGCGCAAAGGACGGCCACCGTCCCCACCAGAAGGGCGAAAGGCCAGCCCTTTCCGTACAGCACCGCCCCCAGGAGGGGAGGGAGAAGGACGACCGCGGTGAGGATCCGCTTCCGGAGCACGTTCACACGTCTCCCGGGGAGCGGTTCCCCGGCTCCCCCGTCAAACCGAAACGTCGGTCTCGGCGGGAATATTCTTCGAGCGCGGCAAGGAACTCCGGCTTGCCGAAATCGGGCCACAGGACGTCGGTGAAGACCAGCTCCGCGTACGCCGCCTGCC
>DASUAN010000156.1:0-2634 GCA_035763765.1 Candidatus Deferrimicrobiaceae bacterium | reverse complement strand
TCGACCCGCTGCTTACTTCCTTGCGGGGAGTCGAACCCCCGTCCGAAGACTCTTTCCTCCGGGCTCCTACGTGCGTTTCCGGTCGTTTCGTTCTCGTCCTTTGGGACCCCGGCCGGCAGGGTTCCCGTCGGACCATCCCGGCTTGGATTTCGCCCTTCCTCCCCCCGGGAGGGGGATTGGGGCTATCCCGTTAAGGCGACGCCCTTCCGCTTACACGGGCAATCGGCGGTCGGACGTACGCGGCTGTTTAAGCCGCGTAGGCGTAGCGATAGTCGTTGGCGACTATGGGTTCCCGCTTTTTACGAGGTCCGCGGGGCCTCGGCACGCAACCCGGGAGCATCGACGTCCCCGTCGAAACCGTTTCGCCCCCGTTTCTATAAGATACCATTTCCGGCCGGCCGGAGAAACCCCGCTCGACCGCACCGGAAGATGCTTTCATTGAAAAGCCTTGGATATCCGCTATTCCCGGCCCCGGCCCCTCGCCCGGCCCCGGGTGGCGCGCTCGATGTCGCGCCTGGCGTCCCGGGCGGCAATGTCCTCCCGCTTGTCGTAGAGTTTCTTCCCGCGTGCCAGCCCGATCTCCAGCTTCACGCGGGGGCCCTTCAAATAGAGCCGCAAGGGGATAAGCGCCAGGCCGCGCTCCCGGGTCTTCCCGATGAGGTAGTCGATCTCCTTCCGCCGGAGGAGCAGCTTCCGGGTCCGCAGCGGGTCGATGACGCGCAGGTCTCCGTGCGAGTACGGGGTGATGTGCATGTTCTCGACGAACGCCTCGTCCCCCCGGACCATCCCATAGGCGTCCTGGATGTTGACCCGGCCCTGGCGGATCGATTTCACCTCGTACCCGTGCAGGACCAGCCCGCACTCGAAACTCTCGAGGATGTGGTATTCGTGCCGGGCCCGCCGGTTCGTGGCGATCGTCTTCTCGGCCAGGGTCTTTTCCATCTTCATGGCCGCTCGTGGATTCTTTCGCCGGCGACGACGGTCAGCCGCACGTCCCGGTCCCCCACCCGTTCCACCATCCGGGAGAACTCCCATCCCGCGCCTTCGGGGCACGGATCGTCGATTGCAATGAAGTCCGCCGGCGCTCCCGCGGTAAGCGCCCCTGAAGGGAGTCCGAGCAGCCGGGCGCCGTTCTCCGTTGCCGCCCGGAAGAGGGACCGGCACACCTCCTCCCCGGGGAGATCCCCCCGGTAGAGGGACGCTGCCTGGCGCATCTCGTCCCACAGATCCAGGGTTGCCACCGACCCCAGGCTGTCGGTCCCGAGGGCGAACGGGATCCCGGCGTCCACAAAGTGCGTCACGTCGGGCGACCCGTTCCGGTGCGCCGCGTTGCTGCGCGGGCAAAGGACGAAACCGGCGCCGCCGGCCCGCAGTTCGTCGATCTCGGGACGCGGCAGGTGGACATTATGCACCAGGAGAAGCCCCGACCGCAAAATCCCCGTCTTCTTAAGATACGAAGGAACCGGCGCCCCCAAGCCCCGGAAGAAGGAGACGTCCCTGCCCACCGCGGGGTAGAGCCGTGCCGCGATCTGCCCGCCCCCCGACGAAAGGAACTCCATCTCGGCAGGGGATTCGGCCAGGTGGAGGGCGAGCGGGAGGCGAAGACGCGAAGCCAGTCCGGAGAGCCCCTTCAAAAGGTCTTCTCCCACGGTGTAGAGCGTGTGGGGGGAAATCCCCGGCAGGATCGTGCCGCCTTCCCGGGAAAACCCGGCGATCCTGGATACGGCCTCCTCCACGGAAGAAAGGACGGTCCCGGCGACCTCGGGGAGGAACCCGATCCCTTCCGCGAAGACCCTCGCCCGAAGGGGGAGGGCAGCGTACGCGTCGATGTCCGGCCCGCCGATCTCGCCGACGCCGGTCGTTCCCCCGGAAATCGACTCCCGGGCGGCGTTTTCCACATTCTTCGCGAACTCCCCGGGAGGGGCGCTGCGCCTCCAGGCAACGAGCCGCAGGATCCATTCCACGAAGGGAAGCGAGGAGGGCGCCGGGGCTCCTTCCGGGCCGAGCAAGCGGGGGATGGACAGGTGCGTGTGGGCGTTCACCAGCCCGGGAAGGATGGTCAGGCCGGGCAGTTCGACCTTCTCCGACCCGGCGGGAAGGACCCTGGATGCATCGGCGGGGAAACCGGCCCCAACGACGAAGCCGTCCGCCACCGCCAGGGCTCCCGGGGAAAACGACATCGAGGCGTCCGCAAGAAGGCGGGACGCGACGTACAGCGTGGCGCGGGCGCCCGATTTGGGGACGTTGTCGTTCAGGAACGCCCCCCCTTTTGGCGGATCAGCGGGCAGCGGCGACCCGCGGAATCTGACTTTCCGACTCCACCTTCCGCTTCACGGAGGTGATCCGGTTCCTTTCGTCGACGTAGACCAGCGTCGGCCGGTAGTCCGCCAGTTCCTTCTCGTCGTAGGCCGCGTAGTTGGCGATGATGATGAGGTCCCCCTTGCTCACCTTTCGCGCGGCGGCGCCGTTCAGGCAGATCACCCCGGAATCCCTCTCCCCCCGGATCACGTAGGTGGAGAAGCGGTTTCCGTTGTCGATGTTGTAGATGTCGACCCCTTCGTACTCGATCAGCCCCGCCGCCTCCATGAGCGTCTCGTCGATCGTGATGCTCCCCTCGTAGTGGAGCACCGCCTC
>DASUAN010000155.1:0-2000 GCA_035763765.1 Candidatus Deferrimicrobiaceae bacterium | reverse complement strand
GGGGCGGGAAAGACGACGGCCTCGAAGCGCCTGGCCGAGCGGGCGTCTCTCACCCGGCTGGACACCGGGGCGATGTACCGGGCTTGCGCCCTGGCCGCCCGAAGGGCCGGGATCCCCTGGTCCGACGGGGGTCGCCTCGGGCGGGTGTGTGCGGAAATGGCGATCACGTTCCGGGAGGAGGGCGGGGAGGCGCGGGTGCTTCTGGCCGGCGAGGACGTGAGCGAGGCGATCCGGACCCCCGAGATCAGCATGGGGGCATCGGAGGTCTCGGTCCACGCGCCGGTTCGGGAGGCTCTGGTGGCCCTCCAGCGAAAGATGGGGGAGAAAGGCGGCGTCGTGCTCGAGGGACGGGACACCGGGACGGTGGTTTTTCCCGAGGCGGACGCGAAGTTCTTCCTCGACGCCCACGCCGCGGTCCGCGCCCTTCGAAGGTACCGCGAGTGGGGGGCCGGGGAGGGGAAAACGTACGAGGAGGTGCTGAAGGACGTGCTCCGGAGGGACATCCAGGACAGCACCCGGGAGCACTCTCCCCTCCGGGTGGCCGATGGGGCGGTCTATATCGACTCGACGACCCTTTCCGTGGAGGAGGTCGTCGCAGAGATGCTGCGTCACCTTCCGGGATCCAAGGTCCGGGGAGGGGCGGGAGGGAAGCCGTGAAGCGCATTCTCATCGCCCGGAGCGCGGGCTTCTGTTTCGGCGTGAAGCGGGCGATCTCCATCGCCAACGAGACCGCCGGGGGGGGAGGGAACACACCTTCCGCGGACAGCCCGATCTATTCCCTGGGGCCCCTGATCCACAACCCCCAGGCCGTGGAGGAGCTCGAGGGGCGGGGGGTCCACGTCGTCCAGTCCGTGGACCAGATCCCGTGCGGACAGGTCATCGTCCGCTCCCACGGCATCACGCGTCCGGACCACGAGGCGCTGGTCGCGAAGGGGGTGCGCATCGTCGATGCCACCTGTCCTTTCGTGAACAAGGCGCAGGAGCACGCGAGGTCGTTGAGCCGGGAGGGGTATGCCGTGGTCGTCGTGGGGGACGCGAACCACCCGGAAGTAAAGAGCATCATCAGCTATATCGAGCCGGGGGTGCCGATCCTCACCTCCCTTGCCGACATCCGGGAAGGCGCCGGGATCCGGAAGGCGGGCGTCGTGGCGCAGACAACCCAGTCCTTCGATAACCTGATGGAATTCGTCTCCGCGGCGCTGAAGAAGTTCCCCGAGGTGCGCGTCTACAACACGATCTGCCACGCCACGATTCTTCGGCAGAAGGAGTCGACCGCGGTGGCCGGGAAGGCGGATGTCATGATCGTCCTCGGCGGGTACAACAGCGCGAACACGAGGCGCCTCGCGGAGATCTGCCGGGAGATCAATCCCCGGACGCATCACATCGAGACGGCCGACGAGCTCCCCGGCGACCGGTTGGCGGGGGCCGAATGCGTCGGGGTGACCGCGGGGGCCTCCACGCCGCAGTGGATCATCGACGGCCTGGTGGCGAAGATCCGGGAGATGTGGCGGGACGAAGCGGTCGACGTGGCCTATTACAAGTGAGGAGTTCGGGAATTTGTGCTAAAAGATTGCCTTGGTTACAGGGTATGATAGAAAGGCAGAACATCTGACGAGGAGTCGCGGCATGGCAGACAAACCCACAAACCAGGACCTTCCCGCGGGAGAGACCGGGGAAGAGACGCTGGAACCGAAGGAGACCGGAAAGGCGGAAGAGGACTTCGAGAAGCTGTTCCAGGAGAGCATCGAAAACCCCGAGGAGGGGGAGATCATCCACGGGGTGGTCATCAAGGTCCTCAAGGAATACGTGGCGGTCAACATCAACCGGAAATCCGAGGGGATGCTTCCGCTCACCGACCTGACCGAGGGAGAGAGGGAGACCCTTTCGCCCGGGGACGCCATCGACGTGATGGTCGAGCGGTACGACTCCTCGCAGGGGTTCGTCCTCCTCTCGCGGGAGAAGGTCCTCCGGGCGCGGGTATGGGACGACCTGCAGAAGGC
>DASUAN010000154.1:0-8077 GCA_035763765.1 Candidatus Deferrimicrobiaceae bacterium | reverse complement strand
GTTGATCGGTTTGGACGGAGCGATCTTCCCTTGGGCGACGAGGTCCCGGAGAAGGACGGAGTGGTGGATCACGTCGACGTTCACCCCGAACTGCGGGTACTCGTTTCGGAAGGTATTGAAGCAGTGCGGGCAATGGGTGATGACCTTCTTGACGTGGTAGGAGGCGAACACCTCCTTCACCATTTCCACCATCCCCAGCTGGAAAAGTCCCTCCTCGCCGAGCCGGCGCGCGGATTCCCCGCAGCACATCTCCTCGAGACCCAGCGTCGCGTAGTCCACGCCGGCCCGGTTCAGCAGCGAGATGACCGTGCGCGTCACCTTCTGGTTGCGCGGATCGTAGGCGCCGGCGCATCCCACCCAATAAAGGTATTCGAACTCCTTCTTGTCCGCTGCGAAAGGCACCTCGAGGCCGGTCGCCCAGAGGATCCGGTCGTCCTGGGGGAGACCCCAGGGATTGCCGGTATCGCCCATCTTGCGAAGGGCGGTCCGGGCCGTGTCGGGGATCTTCGCCCCCGCGATGTACCCCCGCCGCACGCCGACGATCATGTCGATGTGCTCGATCAGGACGGGGCATGCCTCCATGCAGGCCCGGCACGTCGTGCACGCCCAGATCTCGTCCGGGGAGAGCACCTCCTGATTGAAGGGCGCTACGATGGGCTTCCCCGTCTTCTTGTCGAGGATCGCCTTGGAGGGGACGAGCCGGAAGGTCAGGTCCCGGCTCATCTGCTCCCTCGTCTTCAGGACCACGTCCCGGGGCGACAGCGGCATCTCCGCGGCGAACGCGGGGCACTCGTCCTGGCACCGGCCGCACTTCGTGCAGGCGTCCGCCTCGAGGAGCTGCTTCCACGAGAAATCTTCCACGTCGACGACCCCGGGCCTCTCCTCCTCCTCGATGTTCGGAACCGGCTGGAGGGCGCCCTTGGGACGGGAGGTCCGCAGGAAGATGGTGGCGATTCCGGCCCCCATGTGGAGCATTTTGGAGAAGGGGATCGTCGCGAGGAACGCGAAGGCGAGGAGAAGGTGCGTCCACCAGAGACCCTGGTGGATCGAAAGGAGATCGTCCGTCCGGAAACCGCTGAAGAGGGGGGCGATCGCATTGCTCACATACGACACGGGGGCCGCCGCGGGACGGGTCGCCGCGATGCGGGCCGCCTCGATCAGGAACCCCGTCACGCCGATCGCTCCGATCAAAAGGACCTGCAGCAGATCGTCCCCATCCATGGTGAGCCCCTTCGGACGGAAAACGGTCCTTCGAACCAGGGCGACGAATATCGCCGCGAGAAGAAGCAGTCCGAACGTGTTGGCGAAGAGCTTGAAGACGATGTAGAAGGTGCCGTCCAGGATCGGGATCCCGAAGTCGTACTCGACCGCGACGAGACAGGTGGCGATGAACAGGACGATGAACGCCGAGTAGATGGCAAGATGCATGAGCCCGCCGACCTTCCGCTCGAGCACTTTCTGCTGTCCCAGGCCGATCTTGAGGACGTCCAACGTTCGGGCCCACAGGTTGTCGAGCCGGTCCTCCCGTTCCGCCCGGCCCCGGCGATACGCCCCGATCCGCTCGTACAGCCCCCACGCGAAGATGACGGCCACCACGCCGAGCAGGGAATACATGATGACAGCCGCCAAATGGGGAAGATTCCACATGATTTCCCGGCCGGTGGTTTTCATGGCGGCGCTCCTGATCAAGGGTTCGGCCGATATTACTATCAGAATGGCGCGTCCCCCGTAAAGACAATTCTTCCCGCTCCGCGGGATCCGGGATTGGCTATACTGTAAGGCACTCTCGCCGGGAGGATGCCGATGCCCGAGATCACCGTTTCCGGGGAAGGCGTTTATTTCCAGGACACCCTTCGATCCGCCCAGCACACGATCGTCTTTCTTCACGGCCCCGGAGGGTCGCACCGCACGTGGCGCGACCAGTGGGCCGGGCTGAAAGGCGGTGCGCGGCTCGTCATTCCCGACCTGCCGGGGCACGGAGGGTCCGGAGGCCCGGCGCGGAAGTCGATCGAGGAGTACGCGGCGTGGCTTCGCGAATTCGTCGCGGAACTGGAATTGAAACGATACGTCCTTGCGGGGCATTCCATGGGAGGGGCGATCGCGCAGCAGGCGGCGATCGACGGCCACCCGGGGATCGAGGCGCTGATTCTCACGTGCACGGGGGCGAAACTGAGGGTCCATCCGGCGATCATCGACGGCATCGCAAACCGATTCCGGGGGTTCGCCCCGGAGCTTGTCGAGATGATGATGGCAAAGGAACCCGACATCTTTTTGCGGGACGACGTCACCAGCGACGTCCTTTCCACCCGGGCCGTCACATTTCTCTCCGATTTTGCGGCCTGCGACGCATTCGACATCCGCGAACGGCTTGCCGGGATCCACGTTCCCGCCCTCATCATCGCGGGGGATCAGGACCGGCTGACCCCGCTGAAGTACGGGGAATACCTGGCCGCGAGGATCCGGGGGGGCGTCCTGAAGATCATCCCCGGGACAGGGCACCTCGCGATGCTCGAGAGGCCGGTCGAGGTGAACAACGTCATCACGTCGTTTTTGCAATCGCTCGGATGAGCCGCAGGGGACGCGATGGATCGGGGAATCATGGGGGGGATCCGGAAATGACGATGAAATGGACGGAGGAGCTCTCGGTCGGGGTGGATGTGATCGACACCCAGCACAAGGAGTTGTTCGCCACCGCGGGAGCGCTCCTTGAGGCCGTCCGTCAGGGCGAGGGGTTCGGGGAAGTCACGAAGGTGGTAGCTTTCCTCGAGGAATATGTGGAGAACCATTTCCAGATGGAAGAGATGTACATGAAGCGGTACACCTATCCGGACTATCCCAGGCACAAGATCGAGCATACGACCTTTATCAACGATTTTTACGACCTCCGGCAGGAACTCGACAGCGACGGGGTGACTCCCGAACTCACGATCCGTCTCGCGGACCGGGTCAGCGACTGGCTCGCCAACCATATCGGCTTGTTGGACAAGGCCCTCGGAGCATTCCTGCGGGATCGCCGGTAAGGGTCCTCCCCGGGGGAAGGCCCAAACCGGTGTGATAGACTGAAACCATGGAAGAACGGTCGCTTTCCGCTCTCCGGGAGATTTTCGGGGAGCGGCTCTTCACCTCCCACGAACAGCGGATCTGCTATTCGTACGACGCCACGGGGACGATGTGCCTTCCGGAAGCGGTTGCGTTTCCGGTGAATGCCGAGGAGGTCCGCCAAACCGTCCTTCTCGCGAACGAACAACGGTTCCCGGTGATTCCCCGGGGGGCGGGCTCGGGGTTTTCCGGGGGATCGGTGCCCGTGCGCGGAGGGCTCGTCCTATCGCTGGAGCGGATGGACCGGATCCTCTCGATCGACACGGAAAATTTCGTCGCGGTCGTCGAGCCGGGCGTGGTGACGGAAACGCTGAAGGAAGAGGCGAAAAAGCGGGGGCTCTTCTACCCCCCCGACCCGGCATCCCTCAAGTTCTGTACGATCGGCGGCAACATCGCCGAATGCTCGGGGGGAATGGGCGCGGTCAAATACGGGGTCACGAGGGATTACGTGTTGGGACTCGAGGCGGTCCTCGGTACGGGAGAACTGGTCCGGACGGGGGTGTCCACCGTGAAGGGGGTCGTGGGATACGACCTCACCAGGATGCTCGTCGGGTCCGAGGGGACGCTGGGGATCGTCACGAAAGCGGTCTTGAAGCTCATCCCCCACCCGGAGGCGGTCGCGACGATCCTGGCCTTTTTCCGGAGCACCCGCGACGGTTCGAGCGCGGTGTCGGGGATCCTCGGGGAGCGGATCACCCCGTGCGCCCTGGAACTGATGGACCGGACGGCGATCGACTGCGTCCGCGAGACGGTGGGTCTGCCCGTGCCGGACGAGGCCGGATGCGCCCTCCTGATCGAGGTGGACGGCCCCCGGGAGTCGGTCCCCGGGGAAATGGAGAAGGTGGAGCGGGCCTGCCGGCGGTACGGAGCCGTCGAGGTCGGCCGGGCGGCGGACGCGGAGGGGCGGGAACGGCTGTGGACGCTGCGAAGATCGATCTCCCCGGCCCTCCGGAGGGTGAACCCGGTCAAGATCAACGAGGACATCGTCGTTCCCCGCAGTCGCCTTCCCGAGATGTTGGCCTTCCTCGGGGACCTGGCTTCCCGCAAGCGCCTCACGATCGTCAACTTCGGCCACGCCGGGGACGGAAACGTCCACGTGAACGTGATGATCTCCGGTACGGACGAGGAGGAGCGGCGCCGGGCGGACGAGGCGGTCTCCGAGATCTTCCGCAAGACCGTATCCTTGGGGGGGACGATCTCGGGGGAGCACGGCGTCGGGATCGCCAAGGCCCCCTACCTCGAGATGGAGGTGGGGCCGCTGGGCGTCTCCGTGATGAAGCGATTGAAGAAATGCTTCGACCCGAACGAAATCCTCAACCCCGGGAAGATCTTCGTGGAAGAGGAAGCGACGCAGCGGTGAAGCGCGAGGATTTCACACCGCTCACCTCCGCCTGCGCCAAGTGCGGCACCTGCCGGACGGTCTGCACCCTCTACCCGGAGCGGAAGGCGGAGATTGCAGTAGCCCGGGGGAAGGTTGCCCTGGTGGAGGCCGCCGTATCCGGCCTCGACGGGAACGCGGAAGCGCTCCAGGAGGCGCTGGCCGACTGCCTGCTGTGCGGAAGGTGCGAGCGGGCGTGCCCCAACCAGGTGCGGGTGGAGGAGATCATCGTGAGGGGGCGGACCGACCTGGCGGAGGAGCTGGGGATTTCCGCGTGGAAGCGGATCGTCTTCGGGAAGGTCTTGCCGTCCACTGCGGGAAGGAACACGATACGGGCGGCGGCGGCAGCCGCCCAGAAGCTTTTCCTGCGCCGGGTCCCGACGGGAAGCGGTCTCCATTACCGGTTCCCGGAGAAGTTCGGACTCGACGGGAGAACGTTCCCCGCGGTTCCGGGGAGGAGTTTTCTCGGCTCGCTCCCCCCCTGGGAGGCGGTCCGCGGCGAGGTGATCCTCTTCGTCGGATGCGTGTTCGATCACGTCTTTCCCCAGGTGGGCCGCGCCGCCTACGAGACGATGCGCCTCTCGGGAAAAGAAATCGCCGTATTCCGCGATGCGGCATGCTGCGGCCTCCCGGCTCTCGTGTCGGGAGACCGGGCGTCGGCCCTGCGGTGCGTCGAGGAGAACGTGCGGCGCCTGTCCGAATCTTCTCCCGGGCGGATCGTCTTTCCGTGCGGCTCCTGCCTCCTCATGTTCCGGCGCAACGTGCTCGCCTTCCTGCCGAAGGACCACCCGTTGTATGAAGAGGCCGTCCGGCTCGCAGACCGCTGCCGGGACTACGCGAGCTTCCTCCTCGAGGAGAACGTAATCTCCCGGATCGCAGGCCTGCCGGCGGGAGAGGGAAAGGGCCGTATCGGATACCACGACCCGTGCCACCTCTCCGGAACGTTGGGCAAGGGCAAGGAGGCGCGAATCGTTTTGCGGAAGGCGGTCGGGGACTCCTTCGCCGAGATGAAGGGAGCGGATCTTTGTTGCGGGTACGGGGGAACGTTCAACCTCCGCGATTACCCGACCTCCTCCCGGATCGGAAAAAACAAGATTTCCGTCGCTGCGGAGGGGGGAACCGCCGCGATCGCCACCGCCTGCTCCGGCTGCCTTCTCCAGATGCGGGACCTGGCCGCCCGAACCGATCCCTCCATGCGGGTGGTCCACCTCGCCGAACTGGTTTCCCAAGCGATTTCCCCTCGTTGACATCCCTCGCAGAGGGATGGTATGAAACTCCATTACCGCTTCGCACCTCGCCTCGGGAGGGGAAGGCATGTCTCTTCAGGAGAAGTTCGACGAACTGCGCAAAAAAAACGCCTTGGCGCTGGAGGGAGGCGGGAAGAAGCGCATCGAGACGCAGCACGCCCAGGGGAAACTTACGGCCCGGGAGCGGATCGATCTTCTCCTCGACCCGAATTCGTTCGTGGAGCTCGATCGGTTCGTCCAGCACCGGTGCGCCGATTTCGAGATGGAGAAGTTTCTGGGAGACGGGATCGTCACCGGATACGGACAGATCAACGGCCGTCTCGTCTACGTTTTCGCCCAGGATTTCACCATCTTCGGCGGGTCGCTCTCCGAGACGTACGCCGAGAAGGTCTGCAAGATCATGGACCACGCGGCGCGAAACGGCGCCCCGCTCATCGGCCTGAACGACTCCGGGGGTGCGAGGATCCAGGAAGGGGTCCAGAGCCTGGCCGGATACGCCTACATCTTCCTCCGGAACACGATCTATTCCGGCGTGATCCCCCAGATCTCCGCCATCATGGGGCCGTGCGCGGGAGGAGCGGTCTACTCCCCGGCGATCACCGATTTCATCCTGATGGTCAAGAACACCTCCTACATGTTCGTGACCGGCCCCGACGTCATCAAGACCGTGACGCACGAGGAGGTCACCAAGGAGGCGCTGGGAGGAGCGATGTCGCACAACGAGCGCAGCGGCGTGGCGCACTTCGCCGCGGAGGACGAGAAGGAGTGCCTGTTCCTCATCCGCGAGCTCCTTTCCTTCGTTCCCCAGAACAACATGGAAGACCCGCCGCTCGTTACCCCCAAGGATTCTCCCGACCGGATGGACGAGAGCCTCAACCAGATCGTTCCCGATATCCCGACCAAGCCGTACGACATCCGCGACGTCATCAAGAAGGTGGTGGACGACGGGTACTTCTTCGAGATCCAGGAGCACTTCGCGAAGAACATCGTGATCGGATTCGCCAGGATGAACGGGCGGCCCGTCGGGATCACGGCGAACCAGCCCGCGGTCCTCGCCGGCTGCCTCGACATCAACTCCTCGATCAAGGGGGCCCGCTTCGTCCGGTTCTGCGACGCCTTCAACATCCCGCTGCTGACCTTCGTCGACGTCCCGGGCTTCCTCCCGGGGACCGGCCAGGAGTACGGAGGGATCATCAAGCACGGGGCGAAGCTCCTGTACGCGTTCGCGGAATCGACCGTCCCGAAGGTGACCGTCATCACGCGAAAGGCGTACGGAGGGGCGTACGACGTCATGGCTTCCAAGCACATCCGGGGGGATGTGAACTACGCCTACCCGACCGCGGAGATCGCCGTGATGGGCCCCGACGGGGCGGTCAACATCATCTTCCGGAAGGAGCTCGTCAAGTCGGACAACCCGGAGAAGACGAGGTCCGATCTCGTCGACGACTACCGCAAGAGGTTCGCCTCCCCCTACAAGGCGGCCGAGCTCGGGTACATCGACGAGGTCATCATGCCGGAGGAAACGAGGCCCAAGGTCATCAAGGCGTTCGAGATGCTGAAAAACAAGCGAGAGTCGAACCCGCCGCGCAAGCACGGCAACATCCCCCTGTAGAGGAGGTCCGCCTTGTTCACGAAGATCCTGATTGCCAACCGGGGAGAGATCGCCGTCCGCGTGGAGCGGGCATGCCAGGAGATGGGGATCCGGACGGTGGCGGTCTACTCGGAGGTCGACCGGCACGCGCTGCACGTCCGGTGCGCGGACGAGGCGTACCTCATCGGACCTCCCCCGGCCGCCGAGTCGTACCTGGTCATCGACAAGATCATCGACGTCGCGAAAAGGAGCGGCGCGGAAGCGATCCACCCCGGGTACGGGTTCCTCGCCGAGAACCCGTCGTTCGCCAAGATCTGCGAGATGGAGAGGATCCAGCTGATCGGCCCCTCGGCCCACGCGATGCGGACGATGGGGTCGAAGACGGTCGCCCGAAAGACGGTGCGGGACGCGGGGGTTCCGGTGGTCCCCGGCACGGTGGAGCCGATCGCTACCGAGGACGAAGTGTTCCGGGTGGCGGGGAAGATCGGCTATCCGGTCATGCTGAAGGCCACCGCGGGGGGCGGCGGGAAGGGGCTGCGCCTCGTGAAATCCGAGGGGGACCTGCGCTCCTCGCTGCGCATGGCGAAGTCGGAGGCGAAGTCCGCCTTCAGCGACGACTCCGTCTACATCGAGAAGTACATCGAGAATCCGCGTCACGTGGAGATCCAGATCCTGGGGGACCGGCACGGGAACTACGTCCATCTGTGCGAACGGGAGTGCTCGATCCAGCGCAGGCACCAGAAGGTAATCGAGGAGTCCCCG
>DASUAN010000153.1:0-2020 GCA_035763765.1 Candidatus Deferrimicrobiaceae bacterium | reverse complement strand
TTCCGCTTCTGGGTGTAGCCCAGCGCTCCCGCGGTGACGATCGCCCCCAGGAAGGAGACGATCTCGTACGTCCCGCTCACCGGGACCTGGAAGATCCGCAACGCCACGTTGAGGGTCGCCAGGAGCATGAGCGCCAGCAGCGCCACGCCCCCGGCGACCATCAGGATCTTCCGCAGCTGGGCGGACAGCTGTTCCAGGCCCATCGGAACCGCGCTACTGCGACCGCTCGTTCTTCTTCTGCAGCTCCAGGACGTCCGCCACGATCTGGGCTCCCGGCAGTCCGGCCGCCGAAACGCGCTTCACGTATTCGTCCACCATCGGCTTGAGGAGGGTCTTCACCGATTCCGTGTCCGCGGCCGGCAGCTGGTATACCTGCAGGTTGTGGTTCTTCTTCGACCAGTCCAGGGCTTCCTCCACGTGGTTGTCCACGTAGTTCCCGGTCCACAGCGCCTGCTCCCGGCGCATGTCGTCCAGCACCTTCTTCACGTCCGGCGGGAGGGAGTCCCACTTGGCCTTGTTCATGACGACCGCGAAGGTCACGACGGAGAGGTTGGCGACGGTGGCGTTGGGGGTGTACGCGGCGAACTTGAAGTCCTTCAGGATCTCCATCGACGATACCATCCCCTGGACGACCCCTTTCTGGATCGCCTCCGGCGTCTCCGACTGCGGCATGGCGACGGGGATCCCTCCCAGGCGCTTCACGATCTCGGCGCTCGTCCCGGCCACGCGAAGCTCCATGCCCTTGAGGTCGGCAAGCGACCGCACCGGGGTTTTCGTCATGAAATTCATCGGGGGGCAGGTGAACAGCGTCAGGATCTTCACCTGCTCGAACTCCTTCGGCTTGTACTTCTCGATGAGGTCGTAGAGCGTGAGGCTGGCGACCCGGGAACTCGTGAAGCCCAGCGGCAGGTCGACGGCCTCGGAGACGGGGAAGCGCCCCGGCTGGTAGCTCATCGCGAAGTTGCCGATGTCGGCCAGGCCCGAGATGACCCCGTCCAGGATGTTCTTGGCGGGCAGCAGCGTCCCGCCGGGGAAGGTCTGCACCTTGACCTTGCCGCCCGTCCGCTTTTCCACCTCCTTCGCCCAGTGCTCCATCTGGACGCAGGGGAAGGTCGGGGCGGGGGGGAAGTTGGCATACCGGAGATGGATCGGCTCCGCGGAAAGGACCGGGCCCGGAGCCAGCAGCAGACCTGCGAACAGCAGCGTCAGGGTGAGGGGCAGGAACCGCCTCGCGTGCATGAAAACACCTCCTTGGAAAAGAAATGAAATATACCTCTGCCCGGCAGATCCCTCGCGGCTCGCTCCGAAAGTCGGAGGGTGTCCCGTGCGGGAGGAACGGGGACGCTGGGGAGCATGGGGCGGCGCATGTCGCATGCGCAGGGTGCGGAAATTATGTCGGTTCTCCCCACGCTTTGCAAGAGCAACGATGTGGCCTCACGAAATCGCCGCATCCGTCGGACATCGAGGGGGAAACTCCTCCCGGAGATCGCCCCCTCGACGTCCGGGGAGTGGGGAAA
Organism: Candidatus Deferrimicrobiaceae bacterium; assembly: GCA_035763765.1. Taxonomy (GTDB): domain Bacteria; phylum Desulfobacterota; class Deferrimicrobia; order Deferrimicrobiales; family Deferrimicrobiaceae; genus CSP1-8. Next base: position 503 of record DASUAN010000153.1, on the reverse strand, counting down.
GCATTTCGATCCGCGGGAAGGGTCATCCCTGGGAATACGGCCTGTACGTCAACGGCCGTCGCGTCCCGTGTTTCCGCATCTGCATGCGCCATCCCAGGTTTCCGAACAGGAGGTACATCCAGCGCGGGATGAGCGGCTTGGCGAAAAGCTCCGATGCCTCCCCCGGGATGCTGCCGCCTCCCGAGAGCGACTTCGAGGCCATGTCGAGTGCGTCGAGGAGGTGCTTCCCGCCGCCGGGCAGTCTCCGGAAACCTCCCCCGAGCTGTCCGCCCATCCCCATCGCCAGGGCGCCGGCCCAGCGCATGCCGGTCCGTTCCGCGAACAGCCGGCAGATCCCGACCGCCGTGTCGCATTGCCGGGCTTCCGGGAACCCGCACTGGACGATGACGGCGAGCCGGGGTGTCCCGGCCGGGGCAGCGCCGATCCGGCGCTCGGCGACCCGTTCGAGCAGTCGCGTGAGCGGCGCCGGGAGCGAGTCGACGTAGAGGGGGAACGCCAGCACG
>DASUAN010000152.1:0-8666 GCA_035763765.1 Candidatus Deferrimicrobiaceae bacterium | reverse complement strand
AGGGGGCACAGCATCGGGCAGGTGTAGTAGTTCAGGGTCAGAATCGCCGGGGATCCCGATACGTATTTCCCGAGGCGAACCTCGTTCCCGTGCTGGTCGCGGAAGACGGCATCCCGGGGAACCGCTCCGCCGAGATTCTCGTCCACTCCGATCGATGCCAGGATGTCGTCCTGCGGGTCGCGGACGGCGTGCGCCCCGAGCGGGCGGGGGAGAAGCCATTCCGACCAGGCCAGCGCCAGGAGGACCGCCAGGAGGGCCAGCCACCCGATTCCCCGGGCGCCGACTTTTCGTTTCACCGGCATCCCTTCTCCCTTCCCCCGTCCATGCCGCGCCCGGTCATATTTCGAGGGGCCGGCGCGGGTAGGGGACCACGGCGTTCCAGCCGAACCGGTCGTTCAGCAGACCGGCGAATCCCACGGAGACCGACTCTTCCCCGTGGGCCACAAAAACCTGCTTCGGAGCGGTCCGGAAGCCCGCGGCCCAGGCGAGCAGATCCTCCCGGTCGGCGTGAGCGGAGAGACCGCCGATCGTGTAGAGGTCGGCGGCGACGGCGACATCCTCGCCGAAGATCCGGACCCGCTTCGCCCCGTCCACGATCTTCCTTCCGAGGGTTCCCTGCGCCTGGAAGCCGACGATGATCACGGTGGACTCCCTGCGCCAAAGGTTGTGCTTCAGATGGTGCTTGATCCTTCCCGCCTCGCACATCCCGCTGCCGGCGAGGATGATCCCGCCTCCGCGCATCGAGTTCAGCGCGATCGAGTCCTCCACGCCCCGGGAGACGAGGAACCGGATCGCCTCGGGATTTTTCTCCCGCCACTCGAACACCTCCCGCGTCTCCCGGTCGAAGCACTCGGGGTGCCGGAGGGTGATCCGCGTGGCCTCGGCGGCCAGCGGGGAATCGATATAGACGGTGAGCCCGGACAGACGGCCGCGCCGGGTGAGGTCGGAAAGCAGGTAGATGATGTCCTGCGTGCGGCCGACGGCGAAGGCCGGGATGATGACGTTGCCGCCCTTCCGGCCGAGGGTATCGGTCACCGCGTGGACGAACTCCTCGACGGTGTCCTCCATCCCCTTGTGCACCCGGTTCCCGTAGGTGGACTCCATCACGACCACGTCCGCATGCTCCACCGGCACGGGGTCGCGGACGATGGGAAGTCCCCGGTGCCCGAGATCCCCCGTGAAGACGATCGTACGGTCCCGCCCTCCGTCGCGGACGGAGACGTTTAAAATCGCGGATCCGAGGATGTGCCCCGCATCCAGGAACGAGGCGCGGACGCCGGGGGCGGGCGTAACCGTCTCTCCGTACCCGACCGGAGAGAGATGGGGAAGGACGGCCTGCGCATCCGCTTCCGTATAGAGAGGCGCGGTCTCCCTCCGCCCCGCGCGCTGCCGTCTTCTGCTCTTCCACTCCGCCTCCCTCTCCTGGATGTGGCCGGAGTCGGGCAGCATCACCCCGAGAAGATCGGCCGTCGCCGGGGTCGCATAGACCGGCCCCCGAAATCCGTCCCGGATGATCTTCGGAAGAAGTCCCGAATGGTCGATATGCGCGTGGGTGGACAGCACGAAGTCGATCGAGGAGGGAGGCACGGGAAATCGCATCGCGTTCTTCCGGTCGCTCTCGCCCCCCCCCTGGAACATTCCGCAGTCCACGAGGAACCTCGTCGGACCCGCCTGGACCAGGATGCACGATCCGGTGACCTCCCGCACCCCCCCCAGGAACTCGATCGATAGGCTCATGGCACAACCCGGGTCAGGATCCCCGAGATCGCGCTGATCAGCACCGATCCCGCGACGGCCCCGAGGAAGCCGTTCACGTGAAAGCCGGGAACGATCCCGGAGACGAGCCAAAGGAGCAGCCCGTTGATCACGAGGAGGAAGATCCCGAGGGTGAAAACGGTCACGGGGAGCGTAAGAAGGATGAAGATCGGGCGGATCACGGCGTTCACCAGCCCGAGAACGAACGCGGCGGCCAGCGCGGCGAGCGCTCCCTCGGCCGACATCACCTGCGGCAAAAGGTAGGCGATCAGAAGGATCGCGATGGCGTTGGCTCCCATGCGGACGACGAACGGCACTCCATCCCCTCCCGGGCCGGGCAAAAAACGTGCTTCGCCTTCTTATTCACGAAATAGAAAGCGTGCCGGATTAAGAACGATCCCAGGGAAGTATATCCCCTCCCCCGGCCTTCACGAAAGTTCTTCGAGGATCTTCCGGAGGACCGAGGCGTGGTTTCTCTCCCGGTCCCGCGCGCCGAACAGGAGGGTGACCGTCTCCCCCTTCGCCCTCTCCGCCAGTTTTCTGAGCTCTTCGATCCTTCCGGTCGCCTCGAGCTCCTTCCGATATCGCTCCTGGAACTCCTCCCACTTCTCCGGATCGTGGGCGAACCAGACGCGCAGGACGTTGGTCGGGGCGAGGTCGGGCCGCCACTCGTCGATCCGCGCCGCTTCCTTCCCCAGGCCCCGCGGCCAGAGGCGGTCGACGAGGATCCGGCAACCGTCTAAGGAATCGGGGGGATCGTACGCCCGCTTGATCTTCACCATCGGCGTCCTCCTTTGATCGCCACCTCTCTCCCGGCGCTCAATGGGCCTTCTTCCGAGGCATCCGAAAGAAAGTGACCTTTACCGGCCTCTCGGCACCGTCCCGGAGGAGGACCAGTGCGGCGCTGTCCCCCTCCCTCTTTTCCCCCATCCGATAGCGGATGTCCGTGAGGTCCTCCACCGGCTGGCCATCGAACGAAACGATGGCGTCTCCGGAGTGGACGTCGGCCTTCGCGGCGGGAGACCCTTCCTCGACCCCGTGGACAAAAACCTTCCCGTCCCTCGCGGAGAGGACCACCCCCATCCGAATCCGCGTCCCCTCCAGATCCTCATAGGGGACGTACCAAACGAAGTCGGATCGCAGGAGGGGAATCGGGGGAAGGTCGACGTCCATCATCTGCTCCTTCTTCTCCTCCGGGATCTCGATCTCCTCGGGAAGCACGATGACGTACGGGACGGGCATCCGGCGGACCACTTTCTTCGGAAGGCCGAAGCCGTACCGGACGTGCCACCCGCCCGTGATCGTGACCATCTTCTTCCCCTGCCCGCGAGGGCTTCGCAAATAGTCCACGATCCGCTCGGCCATCGTCTCCTCCCAGAGCATCTGTACCTGGAAAAAGGAGTCGAACATCCCTTCGGAGGAATGGTGCCCCACATAGATCGCTTTCATCGCGGCACGCTGGTACGGGTCCGGCTCGCCGATGACGGGCAGCTTCGGCCGAAGATCGACCGGAACGTTGTCCAGGCCCGACCGGCTCACCTCTTCCTGGAGCTCTTCCGAAGGATTGAGGGCGATGACGTCGATCCGGTTTTCCTTCGCGAACGCGAGAATCTCCCGGTAATAGCCGAAGTCGGAACCCCAGTTGTCGTACCACTTCGCTTCCTTCAGAAACTCGAGTTCGGAGAGCTCTCCCCTCGTCCAGCGGTCCAAGGCATCCTGCTGGGGATCGCGGAACATCTCCATCCCGATGGCGATCTTTCCGGGAAAGCGGCGATAAAGCTCCCGGAGGACGCTTTGCTCGACCCGGTGCGCGTGGATGTTGTCGTGCGTCTCCCCCACGCACACCAGGGTCGCTCCGGAGATGATGTCCATGGCCTGGTCGAAAGGCATCCGAAGGCCCGTGGGAAGATGGTAGATCTCCTCGGCCTTCGGCTTCTCCCCCGGCGGATACGGCATCTCCCTGCCCCCATGGGGCTCATGGGCGTGCGCAGCCCACCCCGCCAGCAGAACCGTCCCCAGCAGCAGGATCTGGAATCGGTGCGACATCGAACGATTTCCCCCCCTGGAAGAGTTTCCGGATCCGTTCCTTTTTTTACCTTGGCCCACGGCAGGCGGCAACCGGTTCTTCACGGGAGACGAGGGAGAGGACGCCTACGATCGCTGCCCCTGGATCGTGGCGCGGAGCCTGTCCACCATCTCTGCGAAAGAGGACTTCTGCAGGATGCTGTTGAACTGGGAGCGGTAGTTGCCCACCAGGCTGATCCCCTCGATGACGACGTCGTAGATCCGCCACCGGCCCCCGTCCCCGAGCATCCGGTAATTGACCGGGATCTCCTGTCCCTTCCCCGTCACCACCAGCGTCTTCACCTCGGCGTACCGGCCGTCGATCGACTCGTTGACGTACCGGATGACCTCGCCCTGGTAGGACTCGATCTTCCCGAGGTAGGAATTCTCGAGCAGCTCCCGGAAGAGCGAGACGAACCGGTCCCTTTCCTCGGGAGTCCGTCCCCGCCAGTTGGGCCCAAGGGACCGCTTCGCCATCTCCGCGAAGTCGAAGACCGGCTCGATCTCCTTCCGGAGGAGAGCCCGGCGCTCCTCTCTTTTCCCCTTCGCCCCCAGCGCCGGATCTTTGAGAATCTCGATCGACCGGTCGATCGTTCCCCGGATCTGCTCGGTGGGAGGACCTGCCAGGGTGTGCGCGGGGAAGAGCCAAAGGACCGCCGCAAGGAGTCCCCAGGCGGAAAGGCGGCGCCGTCGGCGGGGACCCGCGCCGGCCGTCCTACTTCGCGCTTCCGTGGATGAATTCACCGATCAGTTCCTCCAGGTCTACCGCGGCTTCGGTTTCCCGGATCTTCCCGCCGGGGGGAATCATACGATCCGATGCGCCGGGAGAGAGATTCACGAACTTGTCCCCGATGAGACCGCGGGTCCGGATGGAGGCGATGGTGTCCTCCTGGAGTCGGACCCCCGACCGGATCTTCATCAGGACGTCGGCCTTGTACTCGTTGAGCGTGATGGCCTCGACCTTCCCGACCTCGACCCCGGCGATCTCCACGCTTCCCCCCTTCTTCAGCCCCGCCACGGAAGAAAACTCCGCGCGCACGGGGACATAGTCGCCGCCCACGATCTCCAGCTTGCCGAGCTTGACGGAAAGCCAGGCGAGGCATGCGATCCCCAGGAGGACGAACAGTCCCACGGCCGTCTCGATGGGAAAGCGCTTCATCTTTTTCTCCTACATCAGCTGGACCGGACCCGAGATGTCCCCACGGATCAGCTGCTGGACAAAGGGGTGGATGGAATTCGTCACCTCCGCCGTAGGGGCCGCCTCGACCACCTTCCCGTCGTGGACGACCACGACGTGGTGGCTCCAGTGAAAGATCTCCGGGATGTCGTGGCTGACCATCACCATCGTGAAGCCGTGCCGGTGGTATGTGTGGCAGATGAGGTTCAGGATCGAATTCCGGATGATGGGGTCCAACCCCGTGGTCGGCTCGTCGCACAGGATGATTTCCGGGTCCGTCACCATCGCGCGCGCGAAGGCGACCCTCCGGACCATTCCGCCGCTCAGCTCGTCGGGGTACTTTCCCTCCGCCTTTTCCAGCCCCACCTGCGCCAGCCCCCGGAGAACGCGCTCCCGGATCTTCTCCTCGCGCAATCCCGTGTTCTCCCGCAGGGGAAACGCCACGTTCTCGTAGACGGTCAGCGAGTCGAAAAGCGCGCCCCCCTGGAAGAGCATTCCGAAGCGGCGGCGGACCTTGTACAGCTCCGGCCGGGAGAGACGGGAGATGTCCACCCCGTCGACCAGGACCTGCCCGCGGTCCGGACGGATGAGCCCGATCATGTGCTTGAGCATCACGCTCTTTCCCGCGCCGCTCAACCCGATGATCGCGGTGATTCTCTGCCGGGGAATGTCGAGATGGACCCCGTCCAGGACCTTCCTCCCGTCCAGGGTCGTCTCGACACCCGCCAGACGGATGATCGGCTCCCCCTCCGGGGCGGGCAGCGTCTCGATTCCGCACGGCTCGCAGATCCAGGACTCGTCGCTCACAGCAGCACCGAGGTCAGGACGTAGTCTCCGATCAGGACCAGGACCGAGGAAAGGACGACGGCGGAAGTGGTCGACTGACTGACTCCTTCCGCCCCCCTTTCGGCGTAGTATCCCTGGAACGTGCAGACCCAGGCGATGATCAGTCCGAACGCCACCGACTTGATGATCCCATTCATGACGTCCTTCCACTCCACGCTCGCTTCCATCTGGCCGAAGAACGCTCCGGAGTTCACGCCGAGGAGCTTCACCCCCACCAGATACCCCCCCAGGATCCCGACCACGTCGAACACCGCCGTGAGCAGCGGCACCGACAGAACCGCGCCGAGGAGCCTTGGTGCGACGAGAAACTTGACCGGGTCGATCCCCATCGATTCCAGCGAGTCGATCTGCTCGCCGATCCGCATGATCCCGATCTCCGCGGTCAGCGCGGATCCGGCCCGCCCCGTCACCATGAGCGCCGACAGGACCGGTCCCAGTTCCCGGATGAGCGAAAGGGCCACGGCGGACCCAAGGAGACCCTCCGACCCGAATTTCCGGAGCGTGTAGTATCCCTGGAGGCCGAGAACCATCCCGGTGAACGCCGCGGTCAGCACGATGACGAACAGGGATTTCCCCCCGATGAAGTGGACCTGCTTCACGATGCGGCGGACCCGGTAGGGGGGAGCGAGGAGAGCCGCGGCCGTCGCGCAGAGGAAGATCGTCATCTTCCCCATCCGGTTGACCGCCCCGAGAGCCTTTCTCCCGAGCGTTTCGGCAAACGACATCATCTCGGCACTCCGCCACGAAAATTGGAACCTTACGTACGGATCCGCCATGGGACCCCTGCGGATCCGCCGATCCTTTAGATAAACGTTTTCATGAAAACGTTGCTTCTGCCGGATGCCTCGAAAAGGTTCTCAGGAATCGGGGCCTCGTTCCCGGTTCCGCCCGAAGTGAATCGTCCGGACCTTTCCGGTAACCTAAGAGAAAATCGGTAGGCCTTAAAACAGCGTGAGGGATGGACATGGCCGGAACATCGATTGTCCCTTTTCTTCTTGCGGCCCTTTTGCTCTTTTCGCCCTCGGGCGCATTTCCCTCGGAGAGGAACGTGCCGGAACGGCACGGCGGGACCTCAGAGGAACTTTCCGCGGGGACCCCGGAGACGGCACCTGCGGAAAACCCGCCGCCCGATTCCTTCGAAAGGGAAACCGATTCCGGGGAGGAACCGTTCGAGGAGGCGGCCCCGGCTCCTTCCATCGCGGATCCCCTCGAGCCGCTGAACCGGGCGCTGTTCGTCGTCAACGACAAGGCCTATTTCTGGGTGTTGAAACCCGTGGCGCGGGGATACCGGGCGGTCGTTCCGGAGGGGATACGCCTCTCCGTGAGAAATTTTTTCTCAAACATCGGCATGCCCGTCCGGTTCGTGAACAACCTCCTCCAGGGGAAGATCAAAAACTCCGGGGTGGAGCTGCTCCGGTTCGCCATCAATACGACGGCGGGAATCGGGGGGCTCTTCGACCCCGCGAAGAACGAATTCCACATCGAACCACGGAACGAGGATCTCGGGCAGACCTTCGGGAAATACGGGCTCGGGCACGGCATCTACCTCGTGTTGCCGCTTCTCGGGCCCTCGAGCCTGCGGGACGGCGTAGGCCGGGCAGGGGACTCTTTCCTCGATCCGGTCAGCTATGTGGGGGATACCGAGGTTCTCATCGGAGCAAGGGTGTTCAAGGTCGAAAATGAGATCTCGCTAAAGATCGGGGAATACGAGGATCTGAAGCAGTCGGCCATCGACCCGTATGTTGCCTTCCGGGACGCCTATATCCAATACCGGGCGAAAAAGGTGAGGGAGTAACCCCTCCGGCCCCCATTGGGTGGACAGGCGCTTGTGCTTTTCCCCGCTTTTCAATACGCTTTATCGAATGGGACGGCAATCGCCCCCGGGAAATCCTCCGGAGGGAACGAGAGATCTAAGGACAGGCGATGAAACGATCGAAGCGGTTCCTTCCGATCCTGCTCCTGGCAGCCACCGGGATTTCCGGTCTCGCCGCATGCGCGACGTTCCCTCCTCCCAGGGAGGCGATTCCCACCTCCCGTGTCTACGGAAAGGGCTACAACGAAGTATGGGACGCCGTTCTCGCGGCCCTCTCCGAGCTGAATGTCGAAGTGAAGTCCATGGAGAAGGAATCGGGGAGAATCGTCGCCGGGGATGACGACATCGAGCTTCGCCAGTTCGAACCGGGCAGATACGATTCGAAGTACTGCTTCTGCGGAAGCCCGGAACGGTACCACTTCTTAAGGAATCTGGTTGCCGAGTACAAGATTTCCGTGAATCGCGTGACCGAGGTCCGTTCCTCGCTGAACATCGAGATCTCGTACCAGGCCTCCAGCTACTTAGGAGAAGTGTCCGCCGGGTGGTTCCCCTGTGTCTCGAAGGGCGTCTTCGAATCCGATTTCTTGGAACGGTTGGATTCCCGCCTCATGGCCGGGGGAAGCCACGGGAGCGCAACGCGAAATGTCGACTGGTGGAAGCCGAGCAGAGGATATTGATCCGCACCCTCCCTGGATCGCCGGGCCGGGCGCCTGCCTAAAAAACAGACAACGCGTTTGAGCGATAAGACCGGCTTGGGCCGGGAACCGGACTCCACAAACCTTTCCACAGGATTTCCGCAATTGATGTGGAAAAAAGCGGTGGAATACCGGAAAGATTCCTCTTGGTCATCTTGGTTATTTCCGATTAAACCTATTGACAAATAACGGGATTTTCTCAAAGAGGAGGATTTCGGATCCGTTCTGGAGAGGAGAACGACCTGGGAAACCCGGAATCTTTCCACACGCGTGCGCTAAGGTACAATCAAACCCGATGACGTTCCCCGGAACGGGG
>DASUAN010000151.1:0-8480 GCA_035763765.1 Candidatus Deferrimicrobiaceae bacterium | reverse complement strand
ACTCCGCGCCGCTGATCCGAAGGAACCGGGTGAACAGTCTCGCGAAGAACCGGACGAGGCGGGGCATGACCCCCACGAAGTAGAGGGCGGCCATCAGACTCGAGAAGAAGATGATCGTGGGAAGGGCCTGGAAGGCGAGGAGGAATCCCAGGGACTCCTCCCCTCCCTCGCCCACCGTCCCCGGGGGGATAGCGAGGCGTCCGAAGAGGAACCGGGTCCCCGCCGACGCGCTGTCCAGGACCTTGACCACCCCGTCGTTGACGAGGAGGAAGACCTTCGTCCCCGCGGGAACGACGAAGACGAAGAGGGCGAACAGCAGCTGAAGCCCCGTTCCCCAGAGAACGGCCCGCCAGTTGACGACCCGCCGGTTCGCGGAAAGAAGCCACGCGATGCCCATGAGGACGAAGATCCCGGCGAAACTGACGAGATTCTGCATCTCCCCCCTTCCCCGCTTCCGGGACGTCGTTTGCCGTACCCGCGTTTCCCGGGCTTTTCCCTACCTCACGCGGACCCGGGTGCCGTCGCGGATCTGTTCGCTCGGATGGACGATGACGGACTCCCCGTCGGAGAGTCCGGAAAGGATCTCGGCGCTCAGCCCGTTCCGTTTCCCCACCTGGACCGGTCGCATCCGTGCCCTCCCATTTTCCACCGCAAACGCTCCCCACCCGTCCCCGTGGCGGAACAGCGCCCCGGAAGGCACTTGCAGCACCTCCTCCCCTTCCCAGAGAAGAAAGCTCGCCTCCAGCCGATATCCGTCCCCCAGCCCCGCCCATGTTTCCTTCGGGGAGGTGATGTCCGCAATGACGAGGACCCGCTGCTCCTCGACGCCCAGGGCGGAGATCTTGGTGAACCCCGCGGGCTCCACGGTTTTCACCTTCCCTTCCAGGGCTCCCTCGCCTCCCCAGCGGGTAAACAGCACCCGTTGGCCGGGCCGGATCCGGACGGCATCGGCCGACAGAACGTCCACCTCGACCTCGATCGACCGGGGATCCCCGATCGCAAGCAACGGCTCGCCTTCTGCCACGGCCCCCTCGCTCTTGTGGGGAATCGCCAGGACGCTCCCTGCCACGGGGGAGCGGACCGGGACGCGCTCCCCTCTGCTGCGCGACCCCTTCGCCGTCGAGGAGAGAAGTTCGGCGCGGGCCGCTTCGAGTTCGGACTCGGCGACCTGGACCGCGAATTCGGCGGACCGCAGTGCGGCGAGCTCCTGCCTGGACTCGGATTCGGCCGCCTCCAGCGCATCCTTGCTTGCGAACCCACCCTCGTGGAGCTTCGTCGTCCGTTCCAGGCTTGCCCGGGCATATTCCTCCCTCGCCGAGGCGGCGCGCTCCCTCTCCTTCGCGGATTCCAAGGCAGCCTTCGCCGCATCGAACCTCGCCTGGTTCGCCTCCTTTCGACGCAGGTCGAGGAAAGGCGGCGGAGCAGGCACGATCTCGAGCAGCGTCTGTCCCCGGGAGACCGGATCGCCGACTTCGAGGGCGATGCGGCCCGCAATCCCGGCAACCGGAGCGGAGACTTGAAACCGGTCGATGACCCGCGTTTTTCCCTCCTCCTGAACCGTGACCGCCAGCCTCCCTTTGACGACCTTCGCCAACTCGACGGGCACGGGTCTCGGAAGGAAGGCATAGCCGATCGCCGTCACGATCGCCGTCACGATGGCGAACAAAAGGATCCAGCGCTTTCTTTGCATCGGTTTCCCTTTCCTATTCCCTCATCTTGAGAACCGCCACGAGGTCCAGGCGGTCCAGCCGGCGCCGGACGAGGAGCCCGGAGACGCAGGCCGAGACGAGCACGACGGTGGCCGCGAAAGCGTACGTGTCCGGCTCCAGGATCAGCGGCACCCGATAGAGATCGGACGCGAGGTTCGTCGCGATGTAGGCGCACAGGCCCCGTCCGATCAGAAATCCGGGCGCCAGTGCCGCCAGGGTGATCACGGCCAGCTCTCCCAAGAGGATGTACGAAATCTCCCCTCTTGTATACCCGAGCACCCGAAGGCTGGCCAGTTCCCGGCTCCGTTCGGAGAGGGCGATCCGAGCGCTGTTGTACACCACTCCGAAGGCGATCGTGCCGGCGAGCAGGGTGTTGATGAAGGTGAAGACGAGCAGGGTTTCCCCGAGGGTCTCGTAGAAACTCCGGATCTCGTTCTCCCGGATCGCCGTCCCCGCAACGCGCGGCATCTCCTTCAGCTTCCGGTAGATCTCCGGGAGGCGTCGCCGGTCGGTGAACAGGTACGCGCCGGAGATCGCCTCTCCCTCCCCCATGAGGCGGTTGAGCGCGGACAGATCCATGTACCCGGAGACACCGACGTACTGCTTGACCAGGGCGGCGATGGGCACCTCCCGAACCGGCCTTCGTCCCTCGAGCGCCTCCACGGTGACCCGGTCCCCCGCGCGCACCCCCAGGATCTTTCCGAGCTGGTCGGTGAGGAGAATCCCGGAGGAGGGCATCTCGATCGGGCGCAGACCGGTGTCCAGCAACCGGTAGAGACGGGCACCCGGCTCGATCCCCCGAAGGGTAGTCCGATACGTGCGGTGTCCGGACCGGAGGCGCACCGGCACGGTCCGGTACGGCTCCGCGAATTCGACGCCCTCCATCGACCGCAGTTCGTGGATCGCCCCCCGGGAAGTCGGCTCGACGAACGCAACGGTCAGATGCTCCCGCTGGGCGGCGCGGAACTCCACATCCACCATGAAGTCGATCGCGTCCTCCTGGAACTGGCCTATCATAAGGATGGCGCAGGCCAAGGCGACCCCGGCGACCGAGAGCAGGGATTTCACCGGCCGGCGGGCGATGTGTCGCGCGATCATCCGGCCTGGCTGGGAGAGCAGACGCTTGAGCCCGGCCCGCTCGATCGCGGTCTCTCGGAACCGTTCCGGCGGCTCCGGACGCATCGCCTCCGCCGGGGGAAGCAGCGCGGCGCGGCGGACGGCCTGCAGGGCGCCGAGAAGCGCGGCAGCGATGCTTACGAGGCAGGCAGTGGCCGCCTTTCCGGGAGAGAGAGCGTAATTCAGGAACGGAAACCGGTAGAAATCCATGTAGAGCTCGCTCAGGCCCTGCCCGAGCCAGATCCCGGCTCCCATTCCCACGGCCGAACCCGCGAGAGCGATCAGCGCAACGAGCTTCGCGTAATGGATCCCGATATCGCGGTTCGCGTATCCGAAGGCCTTGAGCGCCGCGATCTGCTCCCGCTGGGTCCCGACGAGGCGGCTCAAGACGATATTGAGCAGGAACGCCGCCACTCCCAGAAAGATGACGGGGAAGATGGTAGCGAGGGTCCCCAGCTGCCGGAACTCCTCGGAAAGGTACCGATGGGACACCTGGTCCTTGCGGCCGTAGGCTCCCAGGCCCCCGTAGGTCGTAAGCAGGTCGTCCAGACGGAGGATCACGTCCGGAAGCGATGCGCCTGGGGCAAGCTTCAGGGCGACGTCGTTGAACGCCCCTTCCATGTCGTAGGCGGTCGCAAGCGGCTGGCGCGCCATCCACAGGACCCCGTACCGCTTGTAATCCGGGAAGAGGGCGCCCGGGCTGATCTGGTAGATGTGCTCGGGGGAGAGACCGATCCCGGCGATCTTCAACGTTTTCCGCTTCCCGTTGATCACCGCCGCAAAGGCGTCCCCCGGAAGAAACCGGTGGGCCTCGGCAAACGGCTCGCTCACCACCACCTCGTCGTCGCGGCGGGGGTCGACCATCCGCCCCTGGCGCAGGTACACCCCGTTGAGCAGAGGGGCTCCTTCGTCCGGAACCGAGACCAGCTTCGCCCGGACCGGGTCCGGGAACCCCGGGATGTCCAAAGTCGCCGCCGCCACGACGCGGGTTTCGACAAAATCGACCCCCGGAATCTCGCGGATCCGGGATCGAACCTCCTCGGGGGCCCGCTTCAGGGAAACGAACGCGTCGGCGAACCGGTAGTCGCGATAGTAGGTCTCCTGGGTCCGTCGGAGCGAGTCGAGGGTGCTTACCGACATGACGAAGGTGGCCACGCCGCTTACGATGACCATGGCGATGGCGATCGCCTGTCCCCGGAGTCCCACGAGGTCGCGCAAAAGCTTTCGGTCGAGCGTCCTCATCGCCTCACCAGCGAAGTTCCCGTGGGGACTTTCGCTGCTCGTTGCGGTGGACCTCGTGGATGCGCCCGGAGCGGAGGTGGACGACCCGGTCCGCCATCCCCGCGATGTCCGCGTTGTGGGTGATCACGGCGGTGGCGGTTCCCAGTTCCCGGTTGACCCGCTCCAGCGCCTCGAGCACGACGATCCCCGTGACGTAGTCGAGCGCCCCCGTCGGCTCGTCGCACAGAAGGACCGCCGGGTTCTTGGCGATCGCCCTCGCGATGGCGACGCGTTGCTGCTCCCCTCCCGACAGCTGCGCCGGGAAATGATCCCTGCGGTCGGAAAGCCCCACGAGCTGCAGGGCGTCTTCCGGCCGCATCGGGTTGTTCGCGATGTCGGTGACCACCGCGACGTTTTCCAGCGCGGTCAGACTCGGGATGAGGTTGTAGAATTGGAAGACGAACCCCACGTGCTGGCGCCGGTATTCGGTGAGTTCCCTTTCCGTCGCCTTCGTGAGCTCCATCTCCCGGTAGAGGACGGTTCCGCCGGACGGGACGTCCAGACCCCCGAGGATGTTGAGAAGCGTCGATTTCCCGCTCCCCGAGGGGCCGAGAAGCACGATGAGCTCCCCCGGGAAAAGGTCCAGGTCCACCCCGCGCAGCGCGTGGACCTTCACCTCCCCCATGTCGTAGATCTTGGTCAGTCCCCGGGCGCGGAAGACCGTGCCGTCGGCGGGATGGGCGTTGCGGATCTCGGTTCGGGGCATGCCGTCCTCTCGGGAAATCCCGCCGGACGAGAAAGGCATTCGCCCCGCCGGCGGACCGGGCCGACCGCCTGATGCGCCTCACGATACCGCGAATAGAAATTGTACGGGAGGGGTTTCCTCCCGTCAATCGACGCACGGCGAAACGGTTCGCGGGGAGGGGGCTTGCGGCGGGGCATCCCCTTTCCGAGGCATGGTATATTGATCGCACAGTGACGTTTCCGCCTTCGGGGAAAAACGGGGAACGGATACCGTTCGGGGAAGGGTCGCCGTTGCGGGAAAAAGCGAATCACATCCTCGACTTCTTTCGGACCGGCATCTGGATGATTCCGGACAAGAGCCTGCCCCGAACCAGGGCATTTGCCGTCCGGGTCCTCAAGATTCTTCTCCTCTCGGTGCGCGGATTCCGGGAGGAACAATGCCCGGTGAAGGCCTCCGCGCTGACCTTCTACTCCGTGCTCTCCGTCGTTCCGATCGTCGCGATGTTCTTCGGCATCGCGAAGGGATTCGGCTTCGACAAGAAACTCCAGGCCCAGCTTCTGGAAAAATTCTCCGGACACGAGGATATCCTTTTCAAGGTGTTCGAATTCTCCGACTCGCTTCTGCAGAAGACCAGGGGAGGGGTCGTCGCGGGAATCGGGGTCGTCTTCCTGTTCTGGGCCGTCATCAGCGTGCTGGGACATATCGAGTACTCGTTCAACGACATCTGGAACATCCGCAAGGGACGCACGTTCGCCCGGAAATGCAGCGATTACCTCTCCGTCATGCTGGTGTGTCCCGTCATCTTTCTTTTTGCCAGCAGCATCACGGTGACGATGGCGAGCCAGGTGAAGACCGTCGCGACGAGGGTGGAACGGCTCGGCGTTCCCCCCGGACCGATCCTCATGCTGCTGGAGGTGCTTCCCTTCGTCCTCATCTGGGTCCTCTTCACCTTCCTCTACATCTTCATGCCGAATACGAAAGTCCGTTTCCGGTCCGGCCTGATCGCCGGCGTGGTCGCCGGCACCGCCTATGAGGCGACCCAGTGGATCTACATCTCCTTCCAGGTCGGGGTGGCAAGGAACAACGCGATCTACGGAAGCTTCGCCGCCCTTCCCCTCTTTCTCATCTGGATGCAGCTTAGCTGGCTGATCGTCCTGCTGGGGGCGGTGATCTCCTTCGCCGTCCAGAACGTGGATACCCTCGGCTTCCCGGTCGACGCGGGGAAGGTGAGCCCCGAGAAGCGAAGGCACCTATCGCTTTTGATCGCCCGCCTCGTGATCCGGAATTTCGCCGCGGGGAAAAAAGCGTTGACCGCGCCGGATATCGCCGCAAGTCTGGGAATGCCGTCTCCCCTGGTGCGCCGGATCCTTCCGGATTTCGAATCCGGCGGGCTCTTCACGGTCACTCGCGGGGAGGAATACGAGGAGCCGGCGTACCAGCCGGCCTTCGATATCCACCGGATCACCGTGAAAACCGTCCTGGACGCCTTGGACCGGTGCGGCTCCGTGGAGCTTTCCTTCCCGGAGACGGAGGAATTTCGGGAAATATCGGAGAGCCTGGCGGCCTTCGGATCCGCCATGGAAAAATCCCCCGCCAACAAGCCCCTGATCGACCTCTGAATCGTGGATGAGGTAAGATCCTCTCTCTGGCGCGGACGAAAAGGATCCGGGAGGGAAGAATTCCGGAAGGAATCTCCTACGGGTTCATTTCCGGTCGCAAGCCAGTTCGTTGCGCTCGTCGTGGTAAAGAGAACAATGGGTTTCCAGGTCTTTCCGAAGCCTGGCCCTCGCCCGGTGCAGGCGGATTTTCACCGCATCCAGCGATGCGCCGGTCAGGTCGGCGATTTCCTTGTTGGCGAACTCCCCCAGGTCTCCGAGCAAAAGCACCGTCCGATACGGCTCCGGGAGATTTTCGATGCGGCTTTGGATGCATTCGTTCATCTCTTTCCGAATGACCTGCCGTTCGACGGGATGACGGCCCTCCTCCCCCCGGCTGCGAGCCCCGACTTCGCAGGCGTGGACGTCCCCGCCTTCCCCGGCGTCCTCGCCGGGAATTCCCCTCGAGCCCTCTTCCCGGGGAGAGGAACTTCGCAGCCGGTCGAGGGCCACATTCGTTGCGATCCGGTAGATCCAGGTCGACACCTGGGCGTCGCCCCGGAAATCCTTCAATCCCCGGCTCACCTTGACGAAGACCTCCTGGGAGAGGTCCTCCGCCTCGTGCCTGCCGACGAAGCGGGTCAGGTAGCGGACGATGCCGGAATGGTAACGAGCGTAGATTTCCTCGAACAATAATGAATGGTCCGCCATATCGCCTCCTTCGCCTAATTCTTCCCGGCAGGCTTGATGCCGTACACCCGGATGCTCGCGATCGTTCCCTCGAGCTCCTCGACGGCCCCAGGGGACAGGGAAAGGTTCCCGACGATCTCCTTGACGAGCGGATCGGAAACGAAGCACGCCGTGGGGAAGGAACTTTCCTCCACGATTTCGACCTCCCGGAACCCGGCCGCCTCGATCGTTTTCAGGTACTCCCCCTTCCGGATCGCTCCCGCGATGCAGCCGACGTAGGCCGACGCGATGTTCGTCACCCACTCCGGCAGCGGCTTGGACAGGACCAAATCGGAAATCATCAGCCGCCCGCCCGGTTTCAGCGCCCGGTACGCCTCCTCGAAGACCCTTTTCTTGTTCGGAACCAGGTTGATCACGCAGTTGGAAAGGATCACATCCGCCGTGTTGTCGGCGACGGGAAGGTTCTCGATCTCGCCGAGCCGGAACTCCACGTTCGCGTATCCTCCCCGCCGGGCGTTCTCGCGCGCCTTCTCGACCATTTCGGGGGTCATGTCCACGCCGATGACCCGCCCTTCCGGACCGACCTCCCGCGAGGCGAGAAAGCAGTCGAATCCGGCCCCCGACCCCAGATCGAGGACGGTCTCTCCCCTCCGCAGGGAAGCAAGCGCCGCCGGGTTTCCGCAACCGAGCCCCAGGTTGGCCCCCTGGGGGACGAACTCCATCTCTTCCTCCGAATAGCCGATCCGCCGGCCGACGCGCTCGGCCAGGTTGGGCTCCCCGCATGCCGGTGCGGGGCCGCAGCAGGAGCTCTCCTTCCGGGCGATGCTTCCGTAACGCTCCCGCACGAGTTTTCGGATTTTCCCCGTGTCCATCGTCGTCCCTCCCTTACTTTGCGCCCAGGACCTCGCCCATCAGCGGCCCGAGCAGGTTCTTCACCATCCCGGTGAGCTCCTCGACCCGGATGAGGCTCAAGCAGCACACCTTCCCGTTCTTCTCCCAGCTTACGACCGCCAGCTTGTCGCCGCCCTTGACCCCTGCCTTGTCGCGGATCTCCTTCGGCAGGACGAGCTGCCCGCGGTCGTCCACGGACACCAGCGACTCGACCTTGCAGACGCCGATCCCGGTGGTCGGACAGCAGGAATCGTCTTTCCGGTTTCCCTTCATCTTTTCCTCCTCCTTCCTTTTTCCAGTTCTTACCGAATATTCAAAATTATCAGTTCACGCTGATATATCTACCAAACCTGAATATTCTTGTCAATCTTTTTTTCGAGCCGCCGGGCCTGCCCGGCAAGACCGTCCGCAATGCTTCGGGAAGGAAGGGATGCCGGGCGGATGGGGAAGGGGCAAGCCTCCGTCTACTCCCTTCCCGCCAGGTACAGCGCGGTATTGCCCGTGCCGCACCCG
>DASUAN010000150.1:0-5539 GCA_035763765.1 Candidatus Deferrimicrobiaceae bacterium | reverse complement strand
GAACGCTTTATTGCGGGCACGTGCGCCCGGAGCACATCGGGACGGAGGTTGTCTTGTGCGGATGGGTGCACCGGCGGAGGGACCACGGCGGCCTGGTGTTCGCGGACCTTCGGGACCGGGAGGGGATCGTCCAGGTCGTTTTTGCCCCCGATGCCTTTCCGGAGGCGCATGCCAAGGCCGACGTTCTCCGCGTCGAGTACGTCGTTTCGGTGCGCGGCACGGTTCGCAGGCGCCCCGAGGGGACGGAAAACCGGAATCTGCCCACCGGGGAGACCGAGGTGGTTGCGTCCTCGCTGGCGGTCCTCAACGAGTCGAAACCCCTTCCGTTTGCCCTCGAGGAGGAGACGGACGTCGCCGAAAACGTCCGCCTCAAGTACCGGTACCTCGACCTGCGTCGCCTCGCGGTCCAGAAGGCGTTCCTCCAGCGGTCCCTCCTCGCCCGTTCCGTCCGCGACTACTTCTTCGAGAACGGTTTCATCGAGGTGGAGACGCCCGTCCTCACGAAGAGCACCCCGGAGGGGGCGCGCGACTACCTGGTTCCCTCGCGGGTTTCCCAGGGGATGTTCTACGCGCTTCCGCAGTCCCCGCAGCTCTTCAAGCAGATCCTGATGATCGCCGGGTACGACCGATACGCCCAGATCGTGAAGTGCTACCGGGATGAGGACCTTCGCGCCGACCGGCAGCCGGAGTTCACCCAGATCGACGTCGAGATGTCCTTCATCGACCGGGAGGATCTCTTCCGGATGATGGAGGGTCTCATGGCGCGGGTGTTCCGCGACGTGCTCGGGGTTGCGCTGATCCTTCCCTTCCCCCGGATCAGCTACCGGGAGGCGATGGACCGGTTCGGCGTGGACAAGCCCGATACCCGGTTCGCTCTCGAGATCACCGATTACACGAAGGAGCTCGGGGACTCCGGGTTCCGCGTCTTCTCCGACGTGGCGGCAAAGGGGGGTGTGATCCGGGGGATCACCGCGCCGGGTCTCGCCGACGCCAGCCGGTCCGACCTGGCGGCCCTGGAGGAGATCGCGAAGATCGGAGGGGCGCGGGGGCTGACCTGGCTGAAGGTTTCCGAGTCCGGCCTGGCATCTCCGGTTGCGAAGCATTTCCGGACCGACCAGCTCGAGGCGCTCCAAAAGAAGAGCTGCGGGAAACCCGGAGACCTCCTCCTGCTCGTGGCGGACGAATACCCTGTCGCCTGCGACTCCCTCGCCCGCCTTCGGCTGCACATCGGCGAGAAAGCCGGCCTGATCGACCGCTCCCGCTACGATCTCCTCTGGGTGACCGATTTCCCCCTGCTGGAGTGGGACAAGGAGGAAAAGCGGTATGCGGCGATGCACCATCCCTTCACGGCTCCCCTCGACGCGGACCTTCCTCTGCTGGATACCGACCCGGGGAAGGCCCGGGCGAAGGCCTACGACCTGGTGCTCAACGGTTCGGAGATCGGCGGGGGGAGCATCCGGATCCATCGTCGGGACGTGCAGTCAAGGATGTTCGAACTGCTGAAGATCGGCCCCGAGGAGGCGAAAAGGAAGTTCGGCTTTCTCCTCGAGGCGCTGGAATACGGGGCGCCTCCCCACGGGGGGATCGCCTTCGGGCTGGACCGGCTGGCGATGATTCTCAGCGGGGCGAAATCCCTACGGGACGTGATTGCCTTCCCCAAGACCCAGAAGGCCACCTGTCTGATGACCGATGCCCCTTCCCCTGTCGACCCGAAGCAACTGAGGGAGCTGCACATCCGGGTGACGGCGCCGGAACAGAAATGACCCGGGGGGCTTGCAAAAGCCCCCCGGGTCAGCCCGTCACTGCTTCAGCGGAGGACGAATACCGCCCTGC
This sequence comes from Candidatus Deferrimicrobiaceae bacterium, assembly GCA_035763765.1. GTDB lineage: Bacteria > Desulfobacterota > Deferrimicrobia > Deferrimicrobiales > Deferrimicrobiaceae > CSP1-8. The sequence continues at coordinate 3,706 of DASUAN010000150.1, read as the reverse complement.
GGTTCTTCGCCCACGCACCCTCGTTGTGCCCCGGATCCGCCGGCCTTTCCTCCCCGTAACTGATCGTGGAAAGACGACTTCCCGCAACCCCGAGGTTCACGAGGTATTTCTTCGCGGAGTCCGCGCGACGCTGGCCGAGCGCCATGTTGTACTCGGAGGTCCCGCGCTCGTCGCAGTGCCCCTCGATCTGGAGCTTCGCATCGGGGTTCTTTTTCAAATAGGCTGCGACCTTGCCGAGGGTCGGTTTGGCATCGTCCCGGATGAACGACTTGTCGAAGTCAAAGTGGATGTTCTCGAACATCGCCGCTTCCACCATCGGGGCAGGAGGCGGCGTGACGGTCACCGTCGCGGACGAGGTTGCCGTTCCGCCCGGACCCTTCGCGGTGATCCCGTACGTGATGGTGTCGGGCGGGCAAACCTGCCGCTCTCCGCTGGTTCCCACGCTGCCGATTCCCTGGTCGATCGATGCGTCGGTTGCATTGGCCGAGGTCCAGGCCAAGGTTGCGCACTTCCCTTTCTCGATCGTTCCAGGGGTCGCGGTCAGGGATACCGTCGGAATTGCGGCCGGCTTGGGCTGTTTCGCTTCCCAGCACGGGATCGTCTTGGCCAGGAGGGCATCTGCGGCCTTTTCGGCTGCCGCAAAATACTCCTCGGCCTTCTCATGATGCTCCGCCGCCTCGTGACGCGCGTGATCGAGTTCGGCTTTGGCGATCGCCAGTTCCTTCGGGGCGCATTCCGAGGCCCCCATGCTCTCCGCCTTGGCGATCTTGGCCGCGATGGCATCGACGCGGTCCATTTCGCTCTTGGTCAGTCCCCGCTTGGCGCATCCGGCGGCAAATGCGACCGCAAGGATGAGCAATGTCAAGAGAAGAAGGTAACGGTTCCTCATTTCGCCCCTCCCCCCGCCTTCCGGAGTGCCTCGGCGGAATATTGTTCCGATTTCCCTGCGAACTCCCGGACCCCGTGCCGGTCGCTTTCATCGGCCTCGTGCTGGGCGAGTCCGAGGTACGCTTCCGCGGCGTAATACTCGAACGGCGCCTTGGCTTCCGCGCCTGCAGCTTTTGCTTTATCGAAGGAAGCGCGGGCGTTCTTGATCGCAGAAGCGCTAGAGCAGCCTGCGGCCAATCCGGCCGACAGGGCCAAACCAATCACTACAGTCCAGGGTCGTTTCATGGGGATTCCTCCTGTCATCTGGGGTTGGTAGGAAAACCCGTCAAGCGAATTCGTATGGATTTGTTTGACGATATCACACTCCGTAAACCATCGGAAGGGAGTTTCGCTTTTTCCCCCGGGAAACGGTATGCCGTGGTGCCACCGCGGGTTGGGTGAAAAGAGCGCGAAATGCGAAATCTCAAGGTTTTTCCTTGACATCCCCGGTTGCGTTGTATACTGTATGCGTGATTTGGGGGCGTTTGCCCCGGTCCGTTCCCGGATGATCCCCTATCCTCATGCACACGGAGGAACCAATGGCGCCGTTCAGGAATTCGGTTCCGCCCGATGAGGGAGGGGAAACCGCCGATCGCACCTGCGCGCCGATCGATTCGCCCGACAACCGGTTGACGTTCCTCATCGAAGGAGGTGGAACGGGGGCTTTATTCCGGCGCACTCCGGACCGCATCTTCGAAAAAGGGGGGTCCGGATGAGCCGGAAGAAGATCACCGTGATCGGGGCCGGAAACGTCGGTGCGACGACCGCGCAACGGCTTGCGGAAAAGGATTTCTGCGACGTCGTGCTCGTGGACATCGTGGAGGGGATGCCGCAGGGCAAGGCGCTCGACCTCATGCAGTCGGGACCGGTGTCCGGATACGATACGAAGGTGATCGGGACGAACGGGTACGAGGAAACCGCGGATTCCGACATCATCGTCATCACCTCCGGCCTCCCGCGGAAGCCGGGGATGAGTCGGGACGATCTCCTGAAGGTGAACGCAGGGATCGTCAAGGACGTCACCCTGAGATCGGTCGCGAAGTCTCCGAATGCGATGATCATCGTCGTATCCAACCCCCTCGACGCGATGACCTACGTCGCTCACAAGCACAGCAAGCTCCCCGCGAACAAGGTCATGGGGATGGCCGGCATCCTCGATTCCGCCCGGTTCCGCGCCTTCATCGCGATGGAGCTTCAGGTTTCCGTGCGGGACATCACCGCGTTCGTTCTCGGGGGCCACGGCGATACGATGGTGCCCTCCACGAGGTACACGACGGTCGCCGGCATTCCGGTCGAGGACCTCATTCCCAAACCGAAGCTCGACGCCATCGTCGAGCGGACCCGCAAGGGGGGCGGAGAGATCGTGGCGCTCCTCAAGACGGGGTCCGCCTACTACGCCCCCTCGGCGGCGGCGGTCCAGATGTCCGAGTCGATCGTGCTGGACAAGAAGATGATCCTTCCCTGCGCGGTTCTTTCCCAGGGAAAGTACGACGGATGCGACGGTCTTTTCGTCGGCCTCCCCGCGAAACTGGGGAGGAACGGCATCGAGGAGGTCGTGAAGTTCAAGCTTTCCGCGGAGGAATCCGCCGCGCTCAAGAATTCGGCCGATGCGGTCAAGGAGCTGTGCGACGCGGTGGACCGGCTGGGTTTCTGAAGAAATTCGGCGGCGGGATTTCGCCTCCGGCGGATTCCCCCGAGGGACGCAACCGATGGAGAAAGGGGGGCCTTGGGTCCCCCTTCGCCCGTTTCAACGGACGCAAGGGCCCGATTCGGTGAACGGGCCTGGAAAAACGGATCGGGAAGGCGCTTTTCATATTCCGTTTACGAGAGGACGATCCTTCGAAGAGACGACCGGCGTACCCAAGAGAGAAATTGCTTCCATGCCCGCCTTTGTTTTCTGGTAGCATACCGGGTTGGCCAATGCAGGAACGAACTCCGTGGGGGCGGTTCAGGTGCGGAAAGAGGACACCGTTGGATGCGTTGATGCGGTAGCAGGATATACTATGAATTTCGGGAGGAGCCGAAGGGGATGAACATCCACGAGTATCAGGCGAAGGCCGTCCTGGCCAAGTACGGCGTGGCCGTTCCCAGGGGAAAGGTGGCGGATGTCCCGTCCGAGGCGGAGGACATCGCCAAGGAATTCGGGACGCCCGTCGTCATCAAGGCCCAGATCCACGCGGGAGGCCGGGGAAAGGGCGGCGGCATCAAGCTCGCCAAGACGCCGGACGAGGCAAGGGAGTACGCGAAGCAGGTCATCGGGATGACCCTGGTGACCCACCAGACGGGTCCGCAGGGGAAGAAGGTGAAGCGGGTCCTCGTGGAGCAGGCGGGAGCGATCAAGAAGGAGCTGTATCTCGGCATGGTCATCGACCGCGCGGTGTCCCGCGTCGTCATGATGGCGTCGACCGAGGGCGGGATGGAGATCGAGACCGTCGCGGCCCGGACGCCGGAGAAGATCCTCAAGGAGTACATCGACCCGGCGATCGGTCTCATGCCGTACCAGGCGCGAAAACTTTCCTTCGGGCTGTCCATTCCGCCCGAACTGTCCGGCAAGGCGGTCAAGTTCATGATGGCGCTCTACAACGCATTCGTCGAAACCGATTGTTCTCTGGCCGAGATCAATCCCCTGGTGCTCACGGAGGACGGCGACGTCCTCGCGCTCGACGCGAAGATGAACTTCGACGGCAACGGTCTCTTCCGCCACAAGGACATCCAGGCGCTCCGGGACTTCGACGAGGAGGATCCCACGGAGACCGAGGCGTCCAAGTTCGACCTCTCC
>DASUAN010000149.1:0-8687 GCA_035763765.1 Candidatus Deferrimicrobiaceae bacterium | reverse complement strand
GTTGATGAGCCGTACGGAGACCCTGCCTTTCACGTCTTCCGTCGTGATGATGTTCAGGTTGCTGACCTCCGCGATGATCCGAAAGACGTTCGCCAGGTCGGCATCCTTGAAGTCCAGAGAGATCCTCTGCCCGGTGTATCTCCTGCGGGACTCCGTCTCGTAGGTGACGAACCCCCACCTGGTGGCCCTTCCGGCGGGGGCCTCCTCCGTCGTGACGACGGGCGCGGAGGGGGCCGCCCCCTCTTTGAGCTCCGCCACCACGACGGGCTTCTGGGCTTCGCCCGCTTTCGGGAAGGAGACGACCACGGCGTTGTCCCTCTCCGCGACGGCATACCGGGAACCGGGGGCGAAGGCCACGGCCACCCGAATCCCGTCCTTGCCCGCCGACGGCCTCACCGATTTCACGGGAATCTCGAACTTCTGCGCGTCCATCTCCCTCAGCAGCGCCTTTTCCGCGGAAGCGCCGGGGAAAAAGAGCGTCACGCTGTCTTTCCCCTCGACCACCTTGTGGGAGACCGCCCCCGACAACGTGACGACGACATTCGAGGTTCCCGGGAGATCCTCGAGATCGATGCCCACGATCGCATTCCCTTTTCCGGATTCTTTCCCGACCTCGGGGCGGTCGAGGCTCGTCACCTTCTCCTCTTGTCCGCCGCCGACCGACAGAACGAGCCGATTCCCCTCCGTGGTGACGAGGAACGGCAGAGGGAGATCGTCAGGGGTCTCCACCAGCATCCGGAGCTTGTCCCCCTGCTGGGAGAGTTTGACCGATTTCACCTGGGGCGTTCCCACCGGGATTTCCGAAGCCGCCGACCCTTGCGCGACTCCCCATATGTCGACCACGATCCGGAACGGGTCGTTGAGCTTGAACGAGTTGGTATTTTCGATCTTTCCCGACACCGCCGCTTCAATGTTCGTGTAGTAGGGCGTCTTCGAGACGACGATCTCCTCGACCTTTCCCCCGAGAGCCGCCTGCGGAGCATCCCCAGCGGCCGATGCCCGGGCCGGAACGGCCACCATCGCAAAGACCAGCGCCGCGGCGGCCAGCCAGACCTGGTACCGCCGGGGATTTCGGCCCTTCGGCCGTAACCGGTTCCTCATCATTTTCCTCCTCCGGTCTGGAGCTTCAGGGAATTCTCGCGCTCGACCTTCGCCCCCGTGTAATCCCGGAACTGCTCCCTGACGAAAATCTCCTCGTTCGTGATCTTGGTGACCACCCCGCCTTCGCGACCGATCTTCGTCCCGATCATCACCGTGTATCCCTTCCCCTCGGAATCCTCGACAAGCGCCCTCGTCCGATCCGAATCCCAGATGACGCCGACGAAACGAAGCTCCCCGAGTTCGACCCTCTGCAGAGGTGGAAGCGACGCGCGATCGGAACGGTCCTCCTTCTTCTCCACCCGAAGGAACGTCGTGAAAGGATCCCGCTTGCCGGCCGGGTCATACACGGCGGCCGGGGAAGGCTTCGCCTCGGCGGCTGCCGCGGGCTGCGGAGGCCCCGGCCCCTTCGCAGCTTCTTTCGGAACGGCCTTTTTCACCACCAGGGGTGGGGGCTCCTCTTTTTCGCATCCTCCGGCCACCAGAGCGAGAAAAAGCGCCATGGCCAACCCGATCCGGAACAGGCGGGGAGCGGTGCGCGTCATGGTCCCTTCCCCTTCCCGCCCTGGGCGGCCCCTTCCTTTTCCAGGAAACGGAAGGTCGTCGCCGTACAGTTGATGTTCACCAGCATCCGCTCCCCCCCTACGTCCCTCGGTTGGGAAAAGACGATGTCGGACAGGTTCACGATCCGCGGGAGATGACTGACCTTGCTGGCGAACAGGACGAAGCCATGGTACTCCCCGGTTACGGAGATCGTGACCGGAATCTCCGCGTAGAATCCCTTGCCGGCCTCCCCCCGCGGGGCGAACTTCAGGAATTCGAGCCCCGATTCCTTTCCCAGGTCCGAGATGTTCTTGAGGAGGCTCGGGATCTCCGCCGAATTGGGCAGCTGTTCGAGCAGAAGTCCCAGTTGCAGCTCGAGATCGGCGACCGCGGCCTGGAAGGTGGGAAGGTCCTTTGCGATCACCTCCTGCATCTTGATCTTGCCCTGGAGTTCGGCGAGCTGTTTCTCGAGGGTGTCGATCTGCTTGGAGGCTGACTTGTAGAACATGTAATAGTAGCCCACGACCACCAGAATGCCTACGAGGACCGTGAGGAAGATCTTCTGTTTCGGAGGAATCTTCGAAAGATCCCCTAGCTTGAGAGCCATCCCAATTTCTCTCCCTGCGCGCTTTGCCCGGCTACTCCTGCACTGCGCTGAACGACAGACTGAACTTCACGAGTTTCATGTTCGAGATGGATGCCTGTTCCGCCGATCCGAGCACGACGTTCCGGAACCTCCCGCTTTGCCCAAGGGCCGTCATGAAGTTCGCGATCGTGTAGTTGTTGACCGCAACGCCGCTGACATCGACCCGGTCCCCCTTGACGGACAACTGCTCGATCCAGCACTTCTCGGGGATGGAGGCCGACAGGGCCTCGAAGACCTTCACCGGTCCCTTCCTCCCCTGCTGGAGGGTCGAGATCACGTCCACCTTCTTCTGAAGCTCGGCCTTCCGGGCCTTGAATCCCTCCACCTCGTCGATCTGCTTCTTCAGGCGGTTGACTTCCGCGTTGGCCTTACCGATATCGGTGTTGAGGCGTTCGATCGTTCCGGAAACCGATCGATGGAATACCAGGACGCCGACGAGAACGAGGAGAGGAAGCAGCAGGTAGACCAGCTCGACGTTGAGCTCCTTCTTCTTCTTGCGCTTGCCCCGGATGAGGTTTACCCGGATCATCTGCGGTCCTCCTGGTTCCGCAGCGCCAGCCCGACGGATACCGTGGCGGCGGTGTTGAACCCGGACACCATGGACGGATCCACGGCACCCTCCTCGAGCGTGAGCCCCCGGAACGGGTCGAAGATCTCCACGTCCACGCCGATCTTCTCGGCAAGCATTTCCTTGAGAAAGGCCGATTTCGCCGCCCCGCCGGTCAGATAGACCCTCGTGACCAGGCGATCGGGGTAGGTCGCCGAGAAGAAGTTGTAGGACCGCTGGGCCTCCGTGGAGAGGATGTTCGAAACCGTTCTCATGATCTCCTTGATCTTTTCCGCCCGCTCGCCGGCGCTCTTCATCCCGATCTTGAGCTCCTCGGCCGTCTCGAAGCTCACGGCGAGCTGCTTTTGGATCTCGGACGTGTATATGCCCCCTCCCATCGGGACGTCGCGCGTGAACAACGGGATTCCCGAATGAAGGATGTTGATATTCATGAAGGAAGCCCCCACGTTGATGACCATCGGGACCTGCTCGTCGGATACCGGATGGCAGTGCTCGAAGGCATTCCCCGCCGCGATGGAGTCGATGTCGACGATCGCGGGCGTCAGGCCGGCGTCTTTGACCACGGAGACGTAGTCGTTGACGAGGTCGGTCTTCACGGCGACCAGGAGCACGTCCATCTTGGACGGATCTTCCTTCAGCGGCCCGATCACCTGGAAGTCGATCTTGACGTCCTTGATGTCGAAGGGGATGTACTGCTCCACCTCCCACTGAATCGACTCTTCCAGCTCCTCCGGAGTGGTCGTGGGCAGAACCACTTTCTTGATGATCACGGAATGACCGGAAAGCGAGGTGGCGACCTCCTTCTCCTTCACCTTGAGCTCGCGCAGCGCGGTCTTGATCCCCTCGATCACCGAGATGTGGTCCATGATGGCTCCGTCGACGATCGCATCCGGCGGAAGCGGGAATACCCCGAACTTCCTCACCCGGAACTCGACGCCCACCGGCTTGATATGGGCGAGCTTGACGGAGCTCGACCCGATGTCCAGTCCGATCAACTCCTTGGATCCGAAAAGCGCCATCGCTCCACCCGCCCCGTCAGTCTTTCCTGGAGAACACCTTATCCCGGTCCGACAACTGCAGACCGAGGGAAAGGATGATCTTTCGCTTGGTATCCATCCGGCAGGTCATCCCCTTTTCCACCCGATCGATGGTCAGCACCGAGAGCCCGGCGCGCCGTGCCAGCTCCGCCTTGCTCATCAGGAGCCCTTCCCGAATCTTTCGGACATTGTTGCGTTCGACTTTATTCCTGCTCTTCTCCGCCTTCATCCCCACCCCTTCGCTCTCGCGCCAGGATCGGATAGCCGGCCCCCAAGCACCACCGACTACAGCCAATGGTACAGTTCCCGAAATTAATGTCAAGCGATTTTTAACTTAATGTTAAATTATCATAATTATGCTAAATTACCATCAATTGATTCCATACGCTTTCGCCTTGTAAAGAAGGGCGGGATGGCTGATCCCCAGCAGTTCCGCAGCCTTCGGGCGGCTTCCCCCGGTCCGTTCCAGGGCCATCCGGATCAACTGGCACTCCAGCTCTTTGATCGCGGTCCGCAAGTCCGGGTTCGCAAGCGAAACCGGGATCCGGATGACTTGCCGGGGGGATGGGGCCCCGTCTTTTTCGGCGGGAATCCCCCCTTCCCATATCGCCACCAGACGTTCTCGGGAGATTTCCTTCTCCTCCGCCAGGAGGACGCAACGCTCCACCAGGTTCCCAAGCTCCCGGACATTCCCGCGCCAGTCGTGGCTCGTCAGCATCTCCACGGCCTCCGGGGAGAACCGCATCGCCTCCTTTCCGAATTTCCTGCGGAAGCTTGCCAGGAAATGCTGCGCCAGAAGGGGGATGTCCTCCCTCCGATCCCTCAGGGGAGGTACGTGGATCCGGACGACGTTCAAACGGTAGTACAGATCGTTCCGGAAGGATCCGGCCGAAACCTCCCGCTCGAGGTCTCTCGCCGTCGCAGCGACGATCCGGACGTTCACCTTCCGGACCTCCGTGTCTCCGAGACGGCGCAGCTCCCCTTCCTGGAGAAACCGGAGGAGCTTCGTCTGGAGCATGACCGGCAGTTCGCCGATTTCATCGAGGAAGAGGGTCCCCCCGTCCGCCTCCTCGATGAGCCCCGCGCGGTCCGACTTCGCTTCGGTAAACGCACCTTTCCGATGACCGAAGAGCTCGCTCTCCAGGAGCGTTTCGGGGATCGCCCCGCAGTTGATGGCGACGAACGGCTTCCCTCTTCTTCGTCCCTCGTAGTGGAGCATCCGGGCCACGAGCTCCTTTCCCGTTCCGCTCTCTCCCGTCACCAGCACGGTGGCATCGTAATCCTTCACCTTTTCCACCATGCGGACGAGGTCCTCCATCGAGCGGCTCGCGTGCAGGAAGTCTTCCTTCCGGAATCCCCTCTCCGCGGCGCTTCGCAGGGTCTCGTTCTCCCTCCTTAGGTTTTCCCGCTCCTGCGCCTTCCGAAGCGTCAAAAGAATTTCATCGCTCATGAACGGCTTCGAGATATAGTCGTAGGCCCCGAGTTTCATCGCTTCGACCGCCGTCTGCACGGTTCCGAAGGCGGACATCATGATGACCGTCCCGGGAAGGTTTCGGGATGAGATCTCCCGAAGGAGTTCGAGTCCTCCCATGCCGGGCATCCGGATGTCGCACAGGAGGTAGTCGAACCGTTCCTTCTCCAGGAGGGCGAGGGCTTTCCTTCCGTTCTCCGCAAGGGTAACCTCGTACCCCTTCGCGGAGAGCATCCTTTTCAGCACGTCCCGCATGCTTTCTTCGTCATCCACCACCAGGATCCGGTCAGCCATCCGTCCTCCCGTTTCCGTCGCCGGGCGCCTTCTGGTCCCCGGCCTCGGGCAGAATCACGGTGAACGTAGACCCTTTCCCCTGTTCGCTCGCGACCTCGATCTCCCCCCCGGCCGCCTCCACGATCGCATGGGAAACCGACAGGCCGAGCCCGGTCCCCTTCCCCGTCTCCTTCGTCGTGAAAAACGGGTCGAAGATCAGGGGGAGGGCGTCCGGGCGGATTCCGCACCCGGTGTCGGTCACGGAAACCGCCACCGCCCCCTCGGGAAGGGCTCCGACATTCTCCCGCAGACGGAGCACGTCCGCACCGGGCGGGTCGGACGCACGTCGTCTCGCGTTGCGAAACGCGGGCGGCACCCACGGCCTCACGCCGAAGGCCCGCACGCGAAGCACGCCCCCCCCTTCCATGGCGTCCACGGCATTGATCATCAGGTTGAGCAACACCTGGCGGAACCGCTCCGCCGACATCGACACCCGACCCACCCCCCGCGTTTCGACGATCACCTCGATCTCCCGGAAAATCTTCCGAAACGAAAGCATCTCGACGATCTCCCGGATCACCTCGTCCACGTCCGCAGCCTCCTCGCCGTCCCGTTCCGAGGAGGCCACCGACAGCAGTCCTCGCACGATATTCTCGATCCTCCCCGTTTCCGAGACGATCTTGTCGAGACATTCGTCGATCTCCTCCGCCGGGGGGTGATTTCGCCGGAGATACTCCGCGTACCCCCGGATTCCCATGAGGGGATTTCCCACCTCGTGGGCCACCCCCGCGGCCAAACGGCCCAGCGTGGCGAGTTTTTCCGAACGGAATGCCTCCTGCTGGGCCCGGGTCGCCTTCTCTTGCGCGTTGAGAATCGCCCCCACCATCCGGTTGAAGGAGGCGCCGAGCTGCCCGACCTCGTTCGCCGGGGACCCCTCGGCGCGCAGGCTCAGGTCCCCCGAAGCGATCTTTTCGGAAACCGCCGCAAGCCGACGGAGGGGACGAACGACGGAACGATCCATGAGAAGGAACCCGACGAGAACGAATGCGACGACATCGACGCCGACGAGCAAGGCGGTGATCCGGAAAAGGTTCCGGTTTTCCTGCTCGATCTTCGGGGAATGGAGGCGCACGCGGATCGACCGAAGGACCTTTTCGTTCCCCGGAGGACCGGCGGAAAGGTTGTCCCCACCTTCCGCTACCCCCGGCGGCAAGGTGACGTCGACGGTCGGATGGACGGCGAAAAACCACGGGGCATTCTCTCCCACGGGGGTCACCCTGACTCCGTCCACGACCTCGCCTTCCGGGAGAATGGCCACCTCCCGGATGTACGGGGATCGCTCCACGATCGAATCGATGGCGAGAGACGGCCCCTTGCCCGCGACGCCTCCTTCCGCCTGGATGGCCCAGCGGACCACCTCGCCGACGGACACCGCCGCCTCCACGTACCGGCGCTCGATGGTGATCTCGATGACCTTGAGCGCGAAAACCGCGAGAAGGGACAGGGAAGCGACCGCGATGAGCATCAACTGGAGGACGACGCTTGCCCGGACCGAAATGTCCTTCTTCAACCGCACCGCCCCCGAAGGGAGTTGGTTGACACGGGCCTCACAGCGCCTAGAATATCAAAAACGAAAGGAGGAGGCGAATGTGACCCCCCCCACCAACCGACGGAAATCCAGGTTGGTCAACCGGCAGTTCCAGCTCGGCCTCGCATGGCGGATGCTTTTCGTTTTCCTCCTGCTTTTCGCCGCGGGGATCTTGCTGGTATTTGCGCCTTCCATGATCGGCCTCATCACGGGCAAGGAACTGGCAGAGCTCGAATCGGCATCCCAGGAGTTCCTCACCCTCCACCGAAGAGTCTGGCCCGCCGTCCTTCTCGTCCTCGCGGGCGTTTTCGTCTATACGATCCTCGTCAGCCACCGGATCGCAGGCCCCATCTACCGGATCAACGCGGTCCTGCAGACGATGCTCCAAGGAGAGTACCCGGAGAATGTCACCCTTCGGAAGGGAGACCACTTCCAGGAGACCGCAGACCTGCTCGAGCAACTCTCCCGGAAGATCGCACGGAAGAACACGCAGGCCGCTCCGGGAGGTCCTGCTCCCCCTTCCGAATCCGGGGAAGCGAAATGACGTCATGTCTTCCCTCCCCTTCCTCTCCCCTCGATGCGCGAAAGCGTCGGGGAGGATTCACGATTCTCGAGCTCACCATCGTGCTGGTCATCATCGCGGTCATCGCTGGGCTGGCGGTGTACTCCTACAACAAGCTGGTGTACAAGGCCCGGTTCACCCAGGCAAAGACCGCCCTGAAACATCTGCAAAAGATGGAAACGATCCACTTTGCGGACTTCGACCGGTACACGGACAACCTCGCCCGTCTCAATTTCAACCCCGAAAAATACAATTACTACGAGGTCTCCGTCACCCTTCTCGACAACGCGTTGAATTTTATCGGGTACGCGAAGGGGGTGAATGTCATGGAGGGAGATCTTTGGTCCATCACCGGCAAAGGAGAACCCGAGCAGGATAACGCCGCCAGGAGCAGGTTCTAAAGGGCTTCCCAGAAGAGATCGCCCAGGAACCGGGCGATCAGCGCCGCCGCGCACAGGTACGGGCCATACGGGATGGCGGTCTTGAGGCCGTCCTTCCCCTTCCGCATGGCGAACACCCCCCCCGCCACCCCCAGCAGGGAACCGACGAAGATCGTGAAGAGGGCGCCCCTCCACCCGAGAAACGCGCCGATCATCGCGAGGAGTTTGATGTCGCCGCCTCCCAGCCCCTCGATCCCGCTGACCCGGTGGTATGCCGCCGCGGTGGCAAGGAGCACCCCCCCGCCGAGCAGGCCTCCCGCCAAGGCGCCTTTCCAATCCCCCCCGGGAAGGAACGAGAGAAGAATCCCCGCGGCGAGACCGCCCAAGGACAACTCGTCGGGGATGATCCGGTGGTCGATGTCGATGAACACGATCGGGACGAGAAGGGAGAAGAAGACGAGGTCGCGGAGCAGCGGAAACCCGAAGCCGTCCGCGCAGGCGATCAGGACGAAACCGGCCCC
>DASUAN010000148.1:0-6384 GCA_035763765.1 Candidatus Deferrimicrobiaceae bacterium | reverse complement strand
TTCTCGCAGAGTTCGAAGGCGGGTCCGTAGATGCCGTAGCTGGCGCCCAGCGTCGCGGCCAGGACGAGACGCGTCATGAACGCGGGTCTTCCGCCGAACTGAAGCTGCTCCGTCAGGATGTCGGGGGTGTTCGGCCAGAGGCTGGCCCGGAAGTATTCCCGGACGTCGGTCTTCGTGAGCTCGCGGAAATAGTCCATCAGCTCCCACTTGGAGTTCCGCCACGCGAAGTAGGTGTACGACTGCGTGAACCCCACCTTCGCCAGTCGGTACATGACCTTGGGCCGGGTGAACGCCTCGGAGAGGAAGATCGTCTCGGGGTACTCCTCCTTGATCCCCGCGATCATCCATTCCCAGAAGTCGAACGGCTTGGTGTGGGGATTGTCCACCCGGAAGATCCGGACTCCCTGGTCGATCCAGAACCCGATGACCGACTTCAGCTCCTCCCACAGCTCGCGCCAGTTCTCCGTCTCGAAGTCGAACGGGTAGATGTCCTCGTACTTCTTCGGGGGGTTTTCGGCGTACTGCACGGTCCCGTCCGGCCGGAGGCGGAACCACTCCGGGTGCTCCTTCGCGTACGGGTGATCGGGCGAGCACTGGTAGGCGATGTCGATGGCGACCTCGATCCCGTACTCCCCCGCCTTCGCCACGAGGTTCCGGAAGTCCTCGAGGGTTCCCAGACGCGGGTGGACCGCCTTGTGGCCTCCCTCCTCGGAGCCGATCGCCCAGGGGCTGCCCACGTCGTCCGCCTCCGCGATGACGATGTTGTTCTTCCCCTTCCGGCGGGTGTTCCCGATCGGGTGGATCGGAGGCAGATAGAGGACGTCGAAGCCCATCGACGCGACGTACGGAAGCCGGTTCACCACGTCGCGAAAGGTGCCGTGCTCCCCCGGCACCGGCGAACAGGAGCGGGGAAACAGTTCGTACCACGAGCTGAATCGGGCCTTCTCCCGGTCGACCACGACCGGAAGCTCCCTTTCGTAGACGGTCGCGTGCCGCCGGTCGGGATATCCCCCCATCCGCCGCAAAAGCCCCTCGTCCAGGGCCCTGCTCACCGCGGCCGCCGATTCCGCTTCCTTTTTCACCTTGAGGGCATCCGCCGCTTCCCGGAGCGCTTCCCGGTCCGGCCCTTTCGCCCGCTCCGCCGCCTCCTCGACGAGCTTCGCCCCCACCAGGAGGTCGACCCGGACATCCTGCCCGGCCTCGGCCTTTTTCTTCAGGTCGCGCCGCCAGGAGCGGAAACGGTCGACCCAGGCCGTCAACGTATACGCGGCGCGTCCCAGGGAAGTGACGGAAAAACTCCCGCTCCACCGGTCATTGCCGAGCTCCCGCATGGGGGTCTCCCGCCAGGAGGCGTCGCCGTGGTTCCGGTACCGGAGCACGGCCGTGATCAGGTCATGGCTGTCGGTGTGGATATCGGCCATGACGGTCACCTTCTGGCCGACGGTCCGCTTGATGGGAAAGCGGCCCCCGTCGATCTCCGGGGAAACGTTCTCGATGACCACCCGGTGTGGGGACTCTGAGACGGTTCTTTTTTCCGAGGGAACGTCCGCTTTTCTATTCATTCCCGGGTCTCCCAGCATGGCATGTTCAGGCGAACTTCCATGTTCTGATGCGCACCTTCCCGGGGGCGTTCCGGAAAACGCAGGCGCCACCTCCTCCGGGAGGCGTTCCGTTTTCGTTTCGGGGCGGCGTGGGCGGGGCAACCGAATACTTCAAATGGCGGTATTATATCTCATCCCCGGTGCCCGGGCAAGGCGCCTCGGGCGGCATTTCGGGATAAGATGGTCCGGATCCGTGAAACCGCGTTTTTTTCCGGAAAAGACCGATCCCCGACTCACATATTCTTTCGGAAAAGGAGGGCACCGCCATGAAACTCACCACAGGCAACCGGCTCCTGATTCTTCTGGGGGTGGCGATCGTCGGCCTGCTGGGGATCGGGTTCCTCGCGTCCGAGGCGATCCTCCCTCTCTTCGGCAGTCTGCGCGCCGACCTCCAGAAGGCCCTGTACCGCCCCTACTTCACCGTCGGGGACCTCCCGGTCACGCCGGTCTTCCTCATCAAGACCTTCGTGTTCTTCTTCCTCCTCCGGATCGTCTCGCGGATGAGCCGCCGCCTCATGGAGAAGAGGGTCCTCGTCCGTACCTCCCTGAACGCCGGGCAGCAGTACGCCTGGGCGCAGATCACGGGGTACCTCGTCTTCCTGTTCGGGCTGCTCATCGGGCTTCAGTGGGCCGGCGTGAACATGAGCAGCCTGGTCATCCTGGGCGGCGCGATCGGGATCGGGGTGGGGTTCGGCCTGCAGAACATCGCGAACAACTTCGTGTCCGGCCTCATCCTCCTGATGGAGCGGCCCATCCAGGTGGGGGACCGGGTGGAGGTCGGAGATACGAACGGGGACGTGGTCCGGATCGCGGGCCGAAGCACCTGGATCCGCACGAACGACAACGTCGTGATGATCATCCCCAACTCCGAGTTCATCAACAGCCACGTGACGAACTGGACCGCCAACGACCGCCAGGTGCGCTTCGCCATCCCCTTGGGCGTCTCGTACGGCAGCGATCCCGAGTTCGTCCGCCAGGTGCTCGAGGAGGTCGCGGGCAGACACCCCGACGTCCTGACCATCCCGCCCCCGGAGGTCCTCTTCACCGGCTTCGGCGACAGCTCGCTGGACTTCGAGCTGCGGGTCTGGACGATCAGCCGGGTCCAGTTTCCGCGGATCCTGGCCAGCGAGATCTACTTCATGATCTTCAAGGCGTTCAAGGAGCACGGGATCGAGATCCCGTTCCCCCAGCGGGACCTCCACCTGAAATCGGTGTCGGTCCCCATCCCGGTGTCGAGCGCGGGGTAAGGGGAATCGGGCTAGCGGGGCGCCGCGAGGTCGAACGTCCGGTCGCGTGCGGAAGGGCTGCCCAAGTACGGCCCTTGCACCGTAAGGCGATTCATTCCGGCGCGTGCTCCGTTTCCGTCACGACTTGGACGCCGGGCGAAGCCGCAAGCCCCAGGTCCCCGGCCTCCCGGACGATCGGCTGAGCCAGTTCGAGAACCTCCAGGAGCGCCGCGGCCGTTCCCTCCGCGACGGACGACCTCTTCTCCCAGATCCTCTTCCAGAGCGGCTTCCTCTCCGGGAAGGCCTTCAGCCGGATCGGGGCACCCTCGGAGATCCCCGCCGCCTCCCTAGCAAGGCGCAAGGCGACGGAAATTCCGCCCAGTTCGTCGACCAGGCCCAGGGATTTCGCATCCTCCCCCGTCCAGGCCCGCCCTTTGGCGATCTCCAGCACCCTCTCCCTGGGGAGGTTCCTCCCCCTCGCCGTCTTGGCGGTGAAATCGTCGTAGATCCGGTCCAGGATCTTCTGGAGGGTTGCCCACTGCGCGGGAGTGTAGTCCTCCGTTGCGGTCCAAAGAGTCGCGTTTTCGCTGGTATGCACCTCGTCGAAGGAAACGCCGACCTTCTCCCAAAAGGCGGAGGTCACCATCTTCCCCGCGAACACCCCGATGGAGCCGGTGACCGTGGCCGGCTGGGCCACGATCCGGTTTGCCGCCATGGAAACCATGTACCCCCCGGAGGCCGCCGCGTTCCCCATGGAAACGATCACGGGCTTGCCCGCCTCCCGGGCACGGACCGTTTCGCGCCAGATCGTGTCCGACGCCACATACGAACCTCCCGGGCTGTCGACCCGGAAAAGGATGGCCTTGACCTCCTCGTCCTCGATCGCCGACCGAAAGGCCGCCGCCACCGTGTCCGGCCCCATGAAGAAGCGGCCCAGGGCGGGGTGATAGCGGCTTGCGCCCCGGCGGATCGATCCCACGCCGTAGATGAGGGCGACCGTTGCCCCTTCCCGGTGGGGCCGGCCTGCACGGCACAGATAGTCGGACAGGGAAAGATATTCCGCATCGCCGCCGGCCTTCTCCTTCATCCGCGCGTAGACCTCGTCCCGGTAGGCGAGCCCGTCCACGAGCTTGGCGTCCGCCGCCTCCTTCCCGAGGAGCGGCCCGCGGTCGGCGATCCTTTGCACCTCCTCCACGGACAGGTTCCGGGCCTCGGAGATCCCTTTGACGATCTGTCCGAACATCGATTCCATGACCCTCCGGCTGGCCTCCCGGTGGGGCTTCGTGTACTTCCTTTCGGTCAAAAGGTTCTTCAGGCTCTTGTATTCCTGACGATGGTCCACGCGGGGATTGACGCCGAGCCTGTCGAGGGTCCCGCGGAGAAACGTCGACCGGAAGATCAGCCCGGTCAGGCTCACGTCGCCCGACGGCTGCAGGTAGATCTCGTCGAAGGCGGTGGCCAGGTAGTAGGCGGCGTTTCCCGGACCGAACTCGCCGAAGGTCTCCCCGTAGGCGATCGCGGGCTTCCCCTGGCTGCGGAACGCGAGGACGGCGTCGCGCACCTCCTGGATCTGCGCCATCCCCATCCCGGCGGTCCCCACCCGCGCGACCAGGGCGACCACCCGGTCGTCGTCCGATGCCCTGGAGAGCGCGTCCACGACGTCGAGCAGAACCTGGGGCTTCGCGAGCATGTACCGGGCGACCGGATCGTCCGGGACGTACTCGACGAGACCCCGCTCGAGATCGACTTCCAGAACCGTCTTCGCGGGAACACGCTTTTTCCCGATCCAGGAACCGCCGCCGTAGGCGAGCAGCCCCAAGATGACCAGACCGCCGATGACCGCCAGGAATCCCACGAGGATCTTTCTCGTCATGGCAAAGGACATCTCTTCCTCCCTTCTCGGTCGTCTTCCGCCTCTCCCTCCGCAGGGATCACCTGAGCCCGTCCCGGGGACGGTATCCCAGAACCTTCCTCGCGGGGGCAAGGTCCCAGGGCATGCCGCGGTTGTCCGAGACGGCGAAGAAGATCCCGAACCGGATCTCCTCCGCCTCCACCGCCCGGGTGAGGACCTGGGCCAGATCCCGGTCGCTCAGCCACTTCCCTCTCTTCCAGGAGAGGACGGCCTCTTTCTTCGTCAGACCATGCCGGGGAACCCAGCCGATCCGGAGGCAGATCGCGGAAAGGGAGAAGCGGTCGCTGTGGTGTCGGCAGATTCTTTCCCCGATCACCTTGCTGATTCCGTAATCGTTGGCCGGGAGCGGCTCCATCTTCGCGGTAATCTTGTCCATCCCCTTCTTCCGGTATCCCTCCATGGTCTGGCACGAACTCGCGAAGACCAGACGCCGGACCTTCTTCTTTACGCAGGCGCCGCACACGTGGAGAAGCGAGTCGATGTTGTCGGGAATCAGCTCCTCCCATCGGGCGTCGGTGTGCGGATTGGCGGCGAGATGGATGACCGTGTCGACCTGATCGAAATGGCGAACCCAGCGGGGATCATACCCTCGGAGATCCGCCTGCACGACGCCGGGCCGGTCCCGCGGATCCCGGTCGAGGAGGACGAGTTCGTACCTCTCCGAGAGTGTTTGCGTCACCCTGCTTCCGATGTTCCCGGCCGCGCCGGTGACGAGCACTTTTCGCTTTCCCATGGGCGTGCCGCTCCCCCAACGAAAAAGGGGGTACCCGTTGCCGGATAACCCCCTGAATAGCTTCTTGAAACTCGGATAAATTCCCGAGCGTATCCTTTTCCCATCAAACTCCTGTCACAAGCACGGTCAATCGGTCCAGCCAATTCGTCGGATTCCCACGCACGATCCAAACGATCAGACCGATGTAAAGCAGAAGTGCGTTGAGAAGCAACAACGGCTTCAAAAAATATTTCTCGAAAACCTGCGGGTCCATAGCGCTCTTTGGCCTTTTAAAAAAGAATTCCACCGGGACCCGGTCCCAGCCGATTGTCCCCCATTCGCTTTTCGCTTACAGAAGTAAGATAATATTGCAAAAACCAATCCGAAAGTGGTTTTCCATAACCTTTTAAAAACGTTGAACTTCATTTTTACAAAACGACCCCTTTTCGCCGGCTTCGGGGAATATCGGGAAAACAATTCCCGAAAATGGGAGGGAGACGACCCATAGCCCCCTTCTCTTCGACCGCTCCCGAGCCGTCGAAAAGGCCGGATTTTAACCTTGGAAAGCGTTTGAGAATTGCCATGGTGCCGAAGGGGGGACTCGACCGACTCCCGCAAACGAATGATTGCCCTACCGTCCTCTTCTACTTTTTGACGATATCCACGACCAAGATCGTGGTTTTCGTACTCCCCATGTTTTCGATCCAGTGGCTGGTGTTTTTGGTCCCGTATAAAACGTCTCCCGCACGATATTCGGCAGTCGTCTCATTCCGGTGCTCGGTGATCGTCCCTTCGAACAGATAGAGAACTTCGGGTTCGTCCGCGTGGGTATGAATAGCATTATGTCCACCGGGCTCGAGCGTCCCCCTCCGTATGCGGTGATGTCGTTCCTCCATGCCCTGGATTTCCGGTCCCAGATCAACGGATTTGAGC
>DASUAN010000147.1:0-8397 GCA_035763765.1 Candidatus Deferrimicrobiaceae bacterium | reverse complement strand
CTCCCTCTCCTGTCTTTCCCCTTCGAGGGTGAGATTGAGCTTCTCCACGGACCTTGCGACCGAGTGGCACAGGATGTCCGGCGGGACGGGCTTTCGAAGAAAGTCGTAGGCGCCTTGCTTTAACGCCTCGATCACCGATTCAAGGGAGGGGGATCGGGCAAGGAGCGTGAAAGGGGTGAATGGGTACTTCTTGAGGGATTCCCGAAGAAACTCCAAGGCGGATTGCCGGTTGATGTTGAGGTCGGACAGGACGACGGCTTTGCCCTTGAAGCCGTCGAGCTCGGCGGCTGCCGCTTCGAAATCGGATGCGGGGGAGACGGAATACCGGGCCCGGGCCAGCGTCCCGCCTGCGAAATCGAGAAACGCCGGATCATCGTCGATCAGCAGGATACGCAGGACGCTCATGACGCGACGATTTTACCACAGGAACACCCGGGCATGAACCGAAGGATTCCTCGCGAGGGGGAAAAGATGGTGGCGGTGCAGGGACTTGAACCCCGGACACTGCGGATATGAGCCGCATGCTCTCACCAACTGAGCTACACCGCCACGCCTGCAGGAAGGAATTATTATAAGGCCCGGGCGGGCCGTTTCAAACCGGTTTTTCCTCGGGAGAGAGAGACGCTTACCTCACCCAGAACAGGCGCCACTCCCCGAACTTCCCGAGGATTTTCCCCTTGTCGCGCGAGGCGATTCCGACGCGTATCGATCTCCCGCCGGGCTTGACGTCGAGGAAGGCGTCCATCGCGGGACTTTCGATCTGGGCGGTCCGCCAAACCAGCTCGAGACGGTCGGCGTGCTGGCCGAAGCAGAGCACCTCGGCGTCGGCGAAGATCCGCAAGTTTTCGAAGAATCCGCCGGCGGAGACGATGTTGTTCACCACGAGGATCTCGTCGGTCTTGTCCCCGTCCAGGTCCGCGGCGAACAACCTTCCGGGAAGGAAGAGCCGATGGGATCTCCGCTCCCCCGGATCGCCGGGCAGCTCGGAGACGGCGGCCTCGAGGAAAAGTTCCGGCCCGGAGACCGCGTCGATGCCCGCCCACAGCTTCTCCCCGGCCGAGTCGAGCAAAAGAAGCCGGTCTCCTTCGCCCAGGACCAAGTACCGCAAGCCGCCTTTAAACTTCACCGGTTCGAAGGAGAAGACCCACGTGCCTGAGGGAAGAGGAAGGGGGGCTCCCCGCCTGGAAAGCTCCCACTCCCCTTTTCCGGACCGGGCGATCCCGATCCGGAAGACGGGCCCTTTAAAGATCGTGGCCGGATCGGATTCCTGGCCGATCAGGACGATTCCGTCCGGCCCGAGATCCACCTTGCGAAGGAAAGCGGGGATGTCCCCTGCGATGCGCTGGTACCGTTTCCCGTCGAATTCATAGACGTCGGAGATCGCCCTTCCCGAGAGGTAGCGGACGGCGATGATTTCGGCGATTCCGTTCCGGTTGACGTCGCCGACGTCGACGTGGAAAAGTCCCCCGCCCGCCCCTGGAATCCGGGCCTTTTCGGACAGGTCCTCCCCCGCCACCTGGTAAATCACGACGGCGTCCGGGTATGCCGCGACGACTTCGGGTTTCCCGTCCCGATCCGTGTCCCCCGTCGCCAGGGAGATCACTTCGCCGGAAATGTTCCTGCTCCGGCCGACCTTCCCCGAAAGGGAGGGGATCGCCCGCTTCGCGCCCCCCTCGACGATCTGCCCGTCGCCGAAGAAAAGGAGCTTCAGCTTCGCGGACGCCTCGCCTGCCATCTCCCGGTAGACGGACGGAAGCTCCGCGCTTCCTGAACCGCCCTGCCCCGGCGCCGGGGTTCCTTTGTCTTCGGCCGTCACGAAGACCGTTCTCCCCTTCTCGGGATCCTCGGTCGGGGCCAGCGTCAGGTCGAGCGTGGCGGTGCGGCCGATGCGGGAGACGTTACCCGTGAGGACGTAGGTGGCGCCGAGGGCGCGCGCCTTTCGCCTCCTGGCGTCGGGGCCCGTCTCTCCACTCGTTCCGGCGAGGTGAACGTCGAACCGGTCCTTGAGCTTTTCCGCCAGGGATTGGCCGAGAAGCATGGAGACCTTCGCCCCGTCCTCCACCCCGGAGGCGACCGGGGAAAAGAGGGCGACGCCCTGCCTACCTGCCCAGGCTTGCGCGGAAAAAAGCCAGCAGAAGGAGAGAGCGATCGCGGGGAGAAGGAGGAGGGGACGCACCCTCATTTGATGAGCGACACCACCTTCTTGAACTCCGGCGTGGCCGCCACTTTCAGAAGCTGGAAGACCGCCGTTTCCGTGCTGACCACCGTGCAGCCGGCGTCCCGGAGGGCCTGCAGGCCGCTCTGGTAGTTGTGCAGGAAGCGCGAGGAGACGGCGTCGTCGAGGATGAACAGGGAGTAGCCGGCGCGGACCAGGTCGACCGAGGTCTGGTAGACGCAGACGTGGGTCTCCATCCCGATCAGGACCACCTGCCTCCGGTTGAGTTCCGCCACCGCTGTCAAAAACCCCTCGTCCCGGGCGCAGCTGACGGTCACCTTCTCGATCCGCCGGAACTTCTTCCCGTCGAGGGCCTTCATGACCTCCGGCACGGTTCCTCCGAGACCCTTCGGGTATTGCTCCGTGAGGAGAATCGGGATCCCGAGCGTCCCGGCCGCCTCGATCATGATCTGCATGTTCCGGAGCGCCCGCGGGTAGAGCTCCTTGTGGATCGCGGGGACGAGCCTTTCCTGCACGTCCACGACGAGCAGGACCGCCTCCTCACGGTTCAGGAAATCCGTCATCGTACCTCCTCCTTCCGCGCGCCGCAGACGATGATCCCCTCTTCCATAAGAGTGAGCTTTTCGAAGCCGGTTTCGGTGACCAGGTAGGTGTTCTCGACCCCCACCGCGCCCTCCGAGGGGAAGACGAATTTCGGCTCGAGGGCGAACGTCATCCCCGGGGCGAGCACCGTCTCCGCCCCTTTCGCGATGAAGGGAAGTTCGTCGGTCTCGATCCCCACGCCGTGGCCGATGAACTTCACGTTGTACCCCGGCGCGCCCATGAAGTTCGCGGCGAACGGGCTGTGGGAGGCCATCTCCAGGCCGATCTCGTACAGGTCGCCGGCCACCGCGCCCGGCCGCGTGGCGCTCTCGATGTTCCGCATCACCTTCACGGTCATCTCGTACGCCATCTGGAGCTTCTCGGGGAGCTCCCCGATCACGTACGTTCGGGCCATGTCCACCAGGTAGCCGTCCTGCGCCCACATGAGGTCGACCAGGATCGGCTCGTTCTCGCGGAACGGCCGGTGCCCCTGGCCGACGGGCACGAACGGTCCGGACCCCTTCCCCGCGGTGGGAAAATCGGCGTAGGAGGGGAGCGCGGCGTCCGCCCCCGAGATGACGCACCCCAGCCCGACCTCCTGGTTCCAGGCGCGCATCCGGGTGATCGTCGTGTGTCCCCCCGAGATCGCCCTGCCCTGGAGGATGCCGCCGAGCTCGGTCTCGGTGATGCCGGGGCGGATCTCCGTCCGCGCGCCGGAAAGGAGGCCCGAGAGATTCTTTCCGCACGCGCGCATTGCGTCGATCTCCGAGCCGGCCTTGACCGCCCGGATCTCCCGGATCGCCCCCGACGCGTCCACCGCCTTCGCCTCGGGAAAGAGCCGGGAGAACCGCTGGAAGGTCGACACCGGCATGACGTCGAGCTCGAACCCGATCGTGCCGAAGGCCACCTTCTTTTTCTCGAAGTATGCCGGGATCTCCTTCGGGCTTGCGATCCGCACGATGTGCTCGACGGCGGCCTCGGCGACCGCCCGCTCGAAGACCCGCC
The DNA here is from genome assembly GCA_035763765.1 of Candidatus Deferrimicrobiaceae bacterium. GTDB lineage: Bacteria > Desulfobacterota > Deferrimicrobia > Deferrimicrobiales > Deferrimicrobiaceae > CSP1-8. The sequence continues at coordinate 4,634 of DASUAN010000147.1, read as the reverse complement.
GGACGAAGTAGACCGGATCGCCGCCTGCCGGCACGATCAGGACCCCCTGCTGGATCGACCCGGTGAAATAGAAGAGATCGGCGTTCTGGACGAGGAACACGGCGTCGACCCCGTCCCGAGCCAGCCGGTCCTTGAGGGCTTTGATCCTTGCGCTGATCTCCTCTTTCGGCGTCAACCGGTACATATCCACCGTCCGGGGTCGTTGCCGATCACCCTCAGGAACGTCCCCCTTCTTTCCAGAGCTTCTCGAGTTCCTGGTACGATTTCGCATACTCCGCCTGGAAGCGCAGGTAAATGGGGATCGGGTACCGAATCCCCCCGGCATGGGTCTTCTCGAGCCCCTCGACCACCTCCTCCCCCATCCCGAACGGGAACGTGAAGGCCATCTCGTCGTCGGCGGTCATCCCGAAGACCCGGTCGCCGTTGCACGGCAGGATCACCTGCGGCTCGCCGGTCTTCTTCCCCTTGATCACGATGTCGGTGCAATCCCCCCGTCCGGAGAAGTCGCTTTTCAGACTCCCGCCCTTCTTGTAGAGGCAGGCCGTGAGAATCCTCAGTACCTGGGCCGAGTTCCCGTATACGAGGACGGTATCGGGGGTGAAGTTCGCCCGGGCAAGCGGCGCAGAAACGATGTAGGCGTACTCCCCGAAATCATACTTCGAAAGCGCCTCCTCGAATTTTGCCGCCGCCTCCCCGCAGGAGGCGTACATCCCTTCGGCAAGTTTCCCCGAGGTGTAGTATTCGATCCGTTCCTCGAATCCGAACGTCGCCTTGGCGATCGGGCAGGAGATGTCCTCCCCCGAAACCGCCATCGACCACCCGTATCTTCTGGCAATCGATATCGCCTGGCAGATCGCCACTTTGACGCCGAGATGCTTGGACGGAACTTTAACTCTTTCCGGAAGCGCCTCCCCGGGCTTGTACGACTTGATCCCGAGGGGAAAGGTGCTTACCCGGAGGTGTTTCTCGAGGTGTCCGGCAAGCGTTGCAGCGTCCATCGCAAAATCCTCCCCGGCGCCTAATCCCACTTGCGCTTGTCGACGATCTTCTTCTCTTTCTCGGTGAGATCCGAAGCCTTTACGAAGACGACCTCCCCCTTCATCCGGGTCACTTCGCGGGCGGCCTCGAAAATCCGGGTTTTCAGCGCGTCGGAGGGCGAGACGCCTTCCCGGAGTACCGCCTGAATGGTCATCTGGTCTTCGTGGCCTTCCCGCGTGATGGCCAATTGGACGGCGGAAACCTCGGGAACCTTCCTCTCGATTTGCCCCACCTGCTCGGGGTGAACGAACATCCCCTTCACCTTGGTCACCTGGTCGACCCGCCCGGCGATGCGAAGCAGGCGCGCCGAGGTCCTGCCGCAGGGGCACGGGTCGGCCGAGTACACGGACAGGTCGCCCGTGGCGAACCGGACGAGGGGATAGGTCGCGTTGGGAAGCGTGACCACCACTTCCCCCACCCTCCCCGGACCCAAAACTTCCCCTGTCGCCGGGTCGACGAGTTCGAGGATGATCTCGTCGGGGATGTGCATTCCCGACGCCTCGAAGCACTCGTATCCAAGCGAGCCCGCGTCGGCCGTCCCGTAGCATTGGCGCACCTGGATTCCGAACTCGTCCTGGAGTCTTTGCCGCAGGGAGTCGGGGAGCATCTCCGCCGCGACAAGCGCCACCTGGAGCCGAAGCCCGTCGCCGGGGACGATCCCCATTTCCATGCCCTTCTCGAGCACGGTCATGAGAAACGATGGGGTTCCCACGTAGCCGGTGACCGCGAGGTCGCGCATCACCTGCGCCTGCATCTCCGTGTTCCCGACGCCTGCGGGGATCACGGTGCAGCCGATCCGGAGGAGGGCTTCGTCGAACATGAGGCCCGCCGGGGAGAAATGGTACATGAAGGTGTTCTGCACGATGTCCCCGGGCCGAAACCCTGCGGCGACTAGCGCCTTCTCCCAGCGCCAGTGGGTCTCCTCCCTGCCTTCCGGGTCATAGGTGGGTCCCGGGGAGACGTAGATCCGCCGCATGGCACGCGGGGGGTCCGCCGCCAGGCCGCCGAACGGAAGCTCCGCTTTCTGGATGGACTTCAGGTCCACTTTGCGCGTAAGCGGGATCTTCGCGAGATCGCCGACGTCGCGCACGTCGGCAGGGCCTACGCCCGCCGCATCCATCTTCTTTCGGGTCGCCGGGGCGTTTTCGTAGGCGTGTTTCACCGCCTCCCGGAGGATCCGGCGCCGGAACGCCTCCCGCTCCTCCGGCTTCATCGTCTCCTGCGATTGGTCGTAGAATCCGCGCTTTCGGTCGATCATCCTTCCACTCCCTTGAGACCCGGCATGTCCTTCAGTAGTCACGTACCCGTTGTCAGGAGAGCCAGCGCTTGCGGCGCCGGTAATGTTTCGTGTCCTTGTATGACTTGCGGGTGCCCACCTCGGTCATCCCCAGGTAGAATTCCTTGACGTCCTCGTTGTTGACGAGCTTTTCCGTCTCGCCGTCGAGGACCACCTTGCCGTTCTCCATGATGTAGCCGTAGGAGGAGATCGACAGGGCGACGCGCGCGTTCTGCTCCACGAGAAGGATCGTCGCCTTCTCCTTCTCGTTGATCTCCTTGATGATCCCGAAGATCTCCTTCACCAGCAGCGGGGAGAGGCCGAGCGACGGCTCGTCGAGGAGCATCAGCTTCGGCCGGGCCATGAGCGACCGGCCGATCGCGAGCATCTGCTGCTCCCCCCCGGAGAGGTATCCCGCCAGCTGCTTCCTGCGCTCCTTCAGGCGCGGGAAGTAGCCGTAGACCCGGTCGTAGTCCCCCTTCACGTTCCCCGCGTCCTTCCGGGTGTGGGCGCCGCACCGGAGGTTCTCCTCGACGGTCAAGTCCTCGAACACGCGCCGTCCCTCCATCACCTGGAAGATCCCGCGCCGGACGATCTCCTCGGGGTCCCGCCCGTTGATCTTCTCCCCCTGGAACAGGATCTCTCCGTCGGTCACTTCTCCCTCCTCGGATTTCAGAAGCCCCGAGATCGCCTTGAGCGTCGTGGACTTCCCGGCGCCGTTCGCTCCAAGCAAAGCGACGATCTGCCCCTGCGGGACGACCAGCGACAATCCCTTAAGGACGAGGATGACGTCCGAGTAGATCACTTCGATGTTGTTCACCTTCAGCATCGGCTTCAACCCATCCGGCGATCAATATGTGCGGGATCGCCGTGGGGGTGCCGGTATTCCCCCACGGCGGTCCCGTTCCCGCGGTTTTCTACAGTCCGAGCCACTCCGCCTTGCGCGGAAGCTCGATCGTCGTCTTGTAAACGAGTTTCCCCTTCTGGTACTCGTAGATCTTGGCCGACATGTTCGGACGGTGGTCGCTCGGGGTGAACGTGATCTTGGAGGTCAGGCCTCCCGTGTCGAAGTCCTTGAAGGTCTCCAGCGCCGCCTTCACACCGGGGCCGTTCAACTGCCCCTTCTTGTCCGCGATTTTAAGCGCCTCGCAAAGAACCATCATGGAGACCCACCCACGGACGTAGTGCGTGTTCTGGTGTTCGCCCTTGGTGACCTCCTTGATGAGCTTCATGCCGGGCACGTCGTCCCCGTACACCGCGGCTGCCTGAAGGCCAAGGGTCCCGTCGGCCGCGTCTCCCGCCATCTTGACGAGGTCTTCGTCGTTCCCCCAGAGGTTCACGAGGAACTTGGTCTTCAAACCCAGCTTCTTCGCGTCCTTCAGGATGACGGCCGTCGAAGGAGTCGTTCCGCCGATCCACGCAAAATCCGCGCCCTTGTTCTTGACTGAGAGCATCTGCGAGTTCGCCTCGATCGCCTTCAGGCTGACGTCCTCGTCGCCCAGGATGGCGGACCCGACAAACCCAATCTCCTTGGCATACTCCTTCCCTCCCTTAATCGGAGCAATCCCGTACGGGTGGTTCGGATAGATGAAGACGAGCTTGGGGGTCCCCTTCCCCTTCCAGTTGTCCTTGATGTACTTCAAGCCCACCCGCAGCTGGGTGGTGTAGTCCGCCGCGATGAAGAAGTTGTAGGGAGCGTCCTTGGGGTCTGTCAGGTGGGCCGAGTAGGAAGCCGAGAGATACGGGATCTTGTCGGCCGCGAGAAACCCGGTCAGGGCCTCGGTGTCCCCCGTCCCCCAACCCTGGATGGCGACAACCTTATCCTCGACGTATTTCTTGTACTGGTTGATCGCCTTGTTCTTGTCATACGCATAGTCGAACATCTGCATGTCGATCATCTTGCCGTTGATCCCGCCGTGGGCGTTGACGTAGTTCTTGTAGTCCTGCACCCCCTTGGCGTACGGGAGGCCGACCGACGAGGTTGGTCCGGTGAGGTCCGCGAGGTGACCCACCTTGATGTCCGCAGCCAGCGCCACCCCGGAAAACAGGAACGACGCGACGGCCAGCAACGCGGCGATCTGTGAAATCTTCCTTCCCATCATCTCCTCCTTGTCTGGTTTCGGTCTTTCGGTTGTCGTGCCCTTTCGCAGCCGATCCGTTGCCCATTCACCTTCCGCTGTCCCTTGTTTCCCCTCTGTTCCCTCCTTTCCTCATGGAATGTTTAAGCGTATTAGACGTGCCGCACGCACGGTGATTCCTCTCAGTATGAAAACGGATAGAGCTTCCAATACGCTTTGATCATCTTCCAGCGGTGCGCCAG
>DASUAN010000146.1:0-4079 GCA_035763765.1 Candidatus Deferrimicrobiaceae bacterium | reverse complement strand
AATTCATCTACGATCTTTGGGGTGACACGGTGAACGTGGCCAGCCGGATGGAACACCATGGATCGAGCGGCAGGGTGCAGATCACGACCAGCTCCTACGAACGGATCAAGGACGATTTCCTCTGCGAGCCGAGGGGAACGGTCTGGGTGAAGGGAAAAGGGGAGATGCCCGTCTGGCACGTCCTGTCCGAGAAGACGTCCCATTCGGCGGAAGGGACCGCACCTTCGTCCCTGCACGGTGCCTGCCCCTGAAATCCGCCCTCCTTCGCCGCTAGGGACCGAAGAGAGAGCGGATGAGATCCATCAGGTCCGACTTGGCCTCGAAGCCGACGCCCGGGACTTCCGGCAGGCGGATCATTCCATCCTCCACCGGTGTGGTGTCGGCGAATCCCCCGAACGGGGCGAACACCTCGGGGTACGATTCGTTCCCCCCCAGCCCGAGGCCGGCGGCGATGTTGAGGGCGAACTGGTGTCCGCCGTGGGGGATGCAGCGGTCGCGGGACCAGCCCATCTCCCCAAGCACCTCGAGCATCCGGAGATACTCCACCAGGCCGTAGGACAGGACCGGGTCCATCTGGAGGATGTCCCTGTCCTTGCGGAGCCCCGCGTGGCGCAGCAGGTTTCTCGTATCCTGCATGGAGAACAGGTTTTCCCCGGTTGCGATGGGACCCTGGTACCGGGCCGCCAGATCGGCGTGGAGCCGGTAGTCGAGGGGGTCTCCGGGCTCCTCGTACCAGCGCAGGCCGTAAGGGCCAAGAGCTTCCCCGTACTCCACCGCGGCGTCGAGGTCGAAGCGGCCGTTCGCGTCGACGGCAAGGCGGTCTCCGCCTCCCACCAGGGAAAGGACCTCCTCGATCCTCCTCAGGTCGTCCGCCAGGGGGGCCCCGCCGATCTTGATCTTCACCACCCGGTACCCGGCGTCCAGGTAGCGGCTCATTTCGTCCCGCAGCTCCCGTGTCCCTTTCCCGGGGTAGTAGTAGCCGCCCGCAGCGTAGACGAAGACCCGGTCTGCGGCGGCACCGTTGTTGTAGCGGTCGGCGAGCAGACGGTAGAGGGGCTTTCGCTCGATTTTGGCCACCGCGTCCCACACGGCCATGTCGATGACGCCCACCGCCACCGAGCGCTCTCCGTGGCCGCCCGGTTTCTCGTTGGCCATCAGGATGTCCCGGAGCCGGAAGGGGTCGAGGTTGTCCCGGGCCCCGGACACGTACGTCGAGGGATCGGCCTCGCGCACGCGGGGGAGGAACCGCTCCCGCAGCAGGCATCCCTGGGCGTACCGGCCGTTGGAGTTGAACCCGTATCCCACGACCGGTTTGCCGTCCCGGATCACATCGGTGACCACGGCCGCAACCGACACCGTCATCCCGCGGAAGTCGATGTACGCGTTGCGGATGGGGGAGGCGATGGAAGCGGTGCGCTCCTTTATGTCGACGATCCTCATCGCCGGGTCAGTTCCCCAATGCGGCGATCACGGCGTCCGTGACCTCGACGGTCGTTGCCGTCCCGCCCAGGTCGGGGGTCAGGGTCTTGCCTGCGCGGGTCACCTTCTCGATGGCCCCCATGAGGCGCTCGCCGGCTTCCCCTTCCCCCAGGTGCTCCAGCATCAGGACCGCGGTCCAGATCGTGCCCAGGGGATTGGCGATCCCTTTCCCCATGATGTCGAAGGCGGACCCGTGGATCGGTTCGAACATCGACGGGTACGTTCGTTCCGGGTTGATGTTCGCCGTCGGGCCGATCCCGAGGCTGCCCGACAGCGCCGCCGCGAGATCGGAGAGGATGTCCGCGTGAAGGTTGGAGGCGACGAGCACGTCGAGCGTCCCGGGCTTGAGCACCATTCTCGTGGTGACCGCGTCCACGAGCATCCGGTCGGTCGCCACATCCGGAAACTCCCGGGCGACCTCGGCGAAGATCTCGTCCCACAGGACCATGCCGTGGCGCTGCGCGTTCGACTTCGTCACCAGCGTCAGCAGCCGCCGGGGCCGCTTCCGCGCCAGGCCGAAGGCGAACCGCATGATCCGCTCCACCCCGGGACGCGTGAACACCGACACCTCCATCGCCACCTCTCCGGGCAGGCCCCTGTGGGCCCTTCCCCCGACGCCCGAATATTCCCCTTCCGTGTTCTCCCGGACGATGATCCAGTCCAGGTCCCTGCCGGTGCGACCCCTAAGCGGTCCCGCGATCCCGGGAAGGATGCGCGCGGGCCGGTAGTTCCCATACTGGTCGAACCCCTGGCAGATGGGAAGGCGCAGCCCCCACAGCGTGATGTGGTCCGGGAGGGAAGGGTGCCCCACGGCGCCGAAAAAGATCGCATCGAAGGCACGCAGCGTTTCCAGGCCGTCGGGGGGCATCATGTGTCCGTGCTCGTGATAGTAGTCGCTCCCCCACGGGAACGTCTTGAACTCGAAGCGGAACGCCCCGTCGCGCTCCGCGATTGCCTGGAGAACGCGGACTCCCGCGGGGATGACCTCTTTCCCGATGCCGTCGGCCGGGATCACCGCGATCCTGTGCGTGCGCATGATCGTTCCTCCCGGAATTCCCGCTATCGGGCCTTGGGACCGGTCTTGCGGATCTTCGCGCAGATGGCGTCCGTCACCTCGGCGGTGTTTGCTTTCCCCCCGATGTCCGCCGTGCAGATTCCCTCCGCGAGGACGGACTTCATCGCCTCCATGACGAGGTCGCCCGCCTCGGGGAACCCCAGGTGGTCGAGCATCATGGCGCCGCACCAGATCTGGCCCATCGGGTTGGCGATCCCCTTGCCCGCGATGTCCGGGGCGGACCCGTGGACCGGCTCGAACATGGAGGGGTGCTTCTTTTCCGGGTTCAGGTTCGCGGAGGGCGCGATCCCGATGCTTCCCGCGATGGCGGGGCCCAGGTCCGACAGGATGTCCCCGAACAGGTTGCTTCCCACCACGACGTCGAAATCCTGCGGGTGCGTGACGAACCGCGCGACGAGGGCGTCGATGTGGAACTGGTTGGCCTCGACGTCCGGATACTCCTTCGCCAGGAACCAGAAGATTTCGTCCCAGTACGGCATCGTGATGTTGATTCCGTTCGACTTGGTTGCGGAGGTGACCCGCTTCCGTTCCCTTTTCCGGGCGAGTTCGAAGGCGTACCGGACGACCCGTTCCACCCCCAGGCGGGTGAACACCGCGTTCTGGACGACGATCTCGTTGGGCTGCCCCTCGTACAGGCGGCCGCCCATGTTGGAATACTCTCCCTCGTTGTTCTCCCGGACGACGTAGAAATCGATCTCTTCCGGTCGCCGGTTCGCGAGGGGAGTTCGCACCCCGGGCAGCAGCTGGACGGGGCGAAGATTGATGTACTGCTGGAACGACCTGCGAATCGGGATCAGCAGACCCCACAGGGAGACGTGGTCGGGAACCCCGGGGTACCCCACGGCCCCGAGGTAGATCGCGTCGTGCAGCCGCAGGAGATCGAGCCCGTTCTCGGGCATCATCCGCCCGTGCTTCGCGTAATATTCGCAGCTCCAGTCGAACTCCTCGCACCGGAAGCGGAGCCCTCCGTGCACCCCGGCCGCGGTGTCGAGAACCTTCTTCCCGGCGGCGACGGTTTCCTTGCCGATCCCGTCTCCCGGGATCAGCGCCAGACGGATCTCTTTCATCGAACGGTTCCTCCTTTTCCAAGCCGGACAGCCGGTGTCCGGATCCGTTTATTGGAAAAACGCCCCCGTGGGCAGAGGCACGTAGAGAAGCTTCGCGAAGATCAGGTAGAAGAAGGTTACCTCGGCCAGAACCACGCAGAAAAGCTTGGCGGCCAGAAGCGGCGTGACCTCCCGGCGGGACGAAGCGAGGTAGCAGGCCATCACCCAGAAGCCGGCCACGCTGGAAAGGAAGAAGCCGATGTAGGGGATGGCGAGAACCCAGACAAAGAGGATGGCGCCGCTGCCGATGATCTTGGCCCGGTCCCCCTCGGCGAAGATCGACCGCCGTTCCGGGCGAACGAGCCCCTTGACCACGAGGGCCACCGAGAACGCCGCAAGGAGGAACAGGAGCGCGTGGGGGAACATGATGCTCAGGCGCCCCACATCGCCCCGGCCCCACCAGAATACGCCCGCAATGG
>DASUAN010000145.1:0-2332 GCA_035763765.1 Candidatus Deferrimicrobiaceae bacterium | reverse complement strand
GAGCGAAGAACGAAAACTGCGGCTCCTGGTGGGCAAAGTCGGACTGGACGGTCACGACCGCGGCGCGAAGATCATCGCCCGGGCGCTGCGCGACGCAGGGTTCGAGGTGATCTACACGGGCCTCCACCAGACGCCGGAGATGATCGTGAACGCCGCGGTCCAGGAGGACGTGGACGCGATCGGGCTGTCGATCCTTTCCGGAGCCCACAACTATCTCTTCCCGAAGGTGGTCGAGCTGCTCCGGGAAAAGAAGATGAAGAACGTGGTGGTCTTCGGCGGCGGGATCATCCCCGACGACGACATTGCGGGGCTGAAGAAGAAAGGGGTGGACCGGGTCTTCACGCCGGGGACCCCGATCACGGAGATCATTTCGTACGTGAACGACAAGGTCCGGCCCAGGGCCTGAGGGAACCAAACAGGGCGCAAACGCCACACCGGCGGGGGAGGATATCGTGAGACCGGTCTACATGGTATCGGGCGGGGTCAGCAAGTTCGAGAAGGCGCGTCCGGACGCGACCTTCCAGAAGATGGTCAAGGAGGCCTTCGATTACGCCTACGGCGATCTCCCGAAGCTCAAGCGGGAGATGATCGACGGCTCGGTCGCCTCCTACTTCTCGGACCATTTCACGCGGCAGCTGATGGCGGGGATCATGGCGACCGACTACCTCGGCCTCTGTCCCAAGCCAAACAAGCGGGTGGAGGGCGGCGGCGCCACCGGGGGTCTTTCCTTCCAGGCGGGGTGGGAAGCGGTGGCTTCCGGGCGGATGAACTGCTGCGTCGTCTTCGGTTTCGAGACGATGTCCCATGTGCAGACCTGGAAGGGGAACGAGTTCATCGCGCACGCCTCGGACACGAACTTCGACTACCCCGTCGGCGGGTTCTACTCGGGCTACTACGCGATGATGGTGAACCGGCACATGCACGAGTTCGGCACTACGGTCGAGCAGATGGCGATGGTGTCGGTGAAGAACCACATGAACGCCTACTACAACCCGTACGCGCAGAAGCGGCGGAAGCTCACGATCCGGGACGTGCGCGAGGCGGACATGGTCGCCTATCCCCTCACGCTCCTCGACATCTGCGTCATGTCGGACGGCGCAGCGGTCTGCGTGCTCACGGACGAGGAGACGGCGTTCCGGCTCACGGACCGGCCCGTGAAGATTTCCGGGGTCGGAACGGGCACGGATTTCATGCGATTTGCCGACCGGCCGCACGGAAAGGTGATCCTGGCGCCGAACGAGAAGGAGAGCGACTATCGCGGCCTCAAGTATCCCGGCGTCCACTCGTTCCGCGCGGGGAGGTCCGCCGGGCTGCAGGCGTACCGGATGGCGGGGATCAAGGATCCGATCCGGGAGATCGACTTCGTCGAGCTCCACGACGCATACACCTCCTCCGAGATCCAGACCTACGAGGATCTGGCGCTGTGCAAATACGGGGAAGGGGGGAAGTTCGTCGAGGAGGGCCATCCCTTCCTGCCGCAGATCGATTACGGGTTGAAGCTGAAAAAGAAAGGAACGATCCCGGTCAACCCCTCGGGGGGGCTGATCGCCTGCGGGCATCCCGTCGGGGCGACCGGGCTGATGCAGGCGGTCTTCGCATTCTGGCAGATCCAGGGAACCATCAAGAAGCACTTCGGGTCGGCAGAGCTGCAGCTGAAAAAGGCGGACCGAGGCCTCATCCACAGTCACGCCGGCACGGGAACCTACGTCACCGTGTCGATCCTCGAACGGGGGTGGTAACCCATGGCGAAGAAGCGTTCCCAGACGACGAAAACCCCGGCCCTCCACAGGGATGCGAAGCTCGAGGAGGTGATGACGGGCACCACGGTGTTCAACGTCCCGTTCCCGAGGGACCTTTCCTCGCTGAAGGAGATGTCCCCCATCGTGATCAAACACCCCTATTCCATCGACTACCTCCACTCCTACGGGCAGGACTCCCCGTTTTTCGCGGGACTGGCCAACCGGAAGCTCCTCGGGACCCGATGCAGCGGCTGCCGATACACCTACGCAACCCCGAGGCTCCACTGCGCCAACTGCGGCGCGGAGACGGACTGGGTGGAGCTTCCCCAGGAGGGACGCATCCACACCTTCACCACGTGCTACTACGGGAGCGAGGAGTTCCTCAAGGAAACCCCTTTCCACCTCATCCTCGTCGAGTTCGACGGCGCGGACACCCTTCTCCTGGCCCGGCTGATCGGGGTGGACCGCCCCGAGGACATGCGGATCGGGATGAAGGTAAAGGCGAAGTTCCGGAGAAATTCCCAGCTCAAGCCGACGGACATCTACTTCGTTCCGGCGTAACGGCAAGGATGCCCGATGGATTTCGAGCTCAC